>JASLJO010000302.1 GCA_030152505.1 Solirubrobacterales bacterium
CCCGCCACCTCGTCGGTGTCCTTGCGGGTCCCGCAGTAGACGATCGCGGGGCGGTTTCCGGGGTCGGCGAGGCCCGCTTCGAGCAGCGCCGTGCGCCGCGCCTTCGAGCCCGTCCCCTCGAGCCGGACCACGTCGAAAGAGAGATTCGGCCGGTCGAAGCCGGAACGCACCTGCAACGGATCGCGCATCTCGAAGCGGGCGGCGATCTCACGCGCCACGGCCTCGGTCGCGGTTGCCGTGCAGGCCATCACCGTCGGCCGTCCCAGCCGCTCCGCGATTTCCGGCAGGCGCAGGTAGTCGGGGCGGAAATCGTGCCCCCACTCGGAGACGCAGTGGGCCTCGTCGACGGCGAGCAGGTCGATGTGACGCTGTGCGATCGCGTCGAGGAAGACCCCCGAGGCGAAGCGCTCGGGCGAGCAGTAGACGATCCGCGCCGCGCCGCCGCGCACCTGGGCGAGTGAGTGGCGCACCGCCTCTTCGCTCATCGCCGAGGTGACCATCGCCACCGGATGTCCGGCCGCGTTCAACCGGCTCCACTGGTCGTTCATCAGCGCGATCAGCGGGCTGACCACGATCGTCAGGTCCTCGCTCGCCAGCCCCGGCAGTTGGTAGCAGAGGCTCTTCCCCCCACCGGTCGGCATCACGATCAACGAGTCCCGCCCCGCCAAGGCAGCCTCCACCGCCTCCTTCTGCCCCGCCCGCCAGGTGGAGAACCCCAGCTTCCCCAGTAGCTCATCCGCACGATCTTCAACTTGCAGCTCGGTCTGGGTCACGGCCGTCCAGGCTATGCGTTCCTCCGGCGGGTGGCGTGAGAGGAGGGGTTTCGATCCGGCTTATAGCGGGCAATTGGGAGGGACTCTCTATGTAAAGGAGGAGCGATGTCCACCCTCGCAGTCATTGCCATAGTCATCGGAGTCCTGATCGTGCTCGCGGTCGTCGTTTCGGTTGCCCGTCGCGCTCGCAGCCGCCGGGAATTCGCCGCGGCTCAGGGTGAGGCGCAACACCAGGATGCGCGCCATCACCGCAAGCGGGCCGAGGACAGTCGCACGGAGGCAGCGATCGCGGAGGAGCGCGCGGAGCGGGCGAAGGTCGAGGCGGAGCTCAACGAAGAGCGCGCCGACAAGCGCGAGCAGGAGCTAGGCAGGAACTAACCAGGAGGTTGAAAATGGCTCAGACCAAAACCAAAGCCCCGTCGAAACGATCTGCGGGATCGAAAAAACCACAGGCTCGTTCACGAGGCTCGACCAGCAAATCGAGGAACTCCTCGAAATCGAGGAACTCGTCGAAATCAGCACCTGTTGCCGCAGTGAGCGGCGCGGCGGATAAAGCCACGACCGCGGTTGGCAACGCTGCCGACAAGGCCAAGATCCCGCTGGTCGCCGGCGGTGCCGCCCTGGCCGGCGTAGCGGGCGGAGCAGTGCTCGGTACCCGCCACGCGCACCGGCACAGCCGCATGGACAAAGCGATCAAGCTCGCCCATGAGCTGCAACAGGTTCGCCAGCCGACCAACGGAAGCAAACACCGCTCGCCGCTGGAGGTCGTATTGGAGGGACTGACCTCGAGACGCTCGCGCGCCTAGAGCGGGTGCGTAGGTCACCCTCCCTCCGGCGGATGGCGCGGGGTGTAGGGGTGTTCGGCCGGGTGAGGCCGCTGACACCCCTACACCCCGCGCCAGGACCCGCCGGGCTGAGGGCATGGTCCCGCACGCCCGCTGACCGCGCCGCCTATTCCTGCACGATCAGCGCCGGCACCTGCGAGAGCTCCTCCGCGAGAACGTCGATTTCCTGCGCCAGCTTGCGCGTGTCCGCTTGGCTCAGCTCTTCGTAGGAGACGAAGCCGTCGCCGCGCCGGTAGGGATCCAGCGCGGCATAGACCTCGTCGAACTGGGCTTCGATTTCGTCGGCCAGCCCGGAGTCCTCGTTGGAGATAAGCGGCTCGACCGTTTCGAAGGCCGCCTCGGCGCCTTCGACGTTGGCCTCGAAGTCGACCAGGTCGATGTGCGAGTAGCGCTCCTCCTCGCCGGTGATCTTCGAGGCCGAGACCTCGCCGAGGAGCTCGTTGGCGCCGTTGGCGATCTGCACGGCCTGCAGCTCCACCGTCTTGACCCTGTCCCGCAGTTCTTCGACGTCGGCCAGCAGTTGCTTCGCAACCGGTGCCATCGCGGCGGCGGTGTCTTCTTCCCAGAGCGCTTTCTCGATCACGTGGAAGCCGCTCCATTCGCTTTTCGACACGTCGTTTTCGCGGGCGTCGATGCGGGGGTCGAGGTCGCCGAAGGACTCGGCCACGGGCTCGATCCGCTCGTAGGGGATGCGGGCGGCCGCGTAGAGCCGCTTCGCCTCGGCGACGTCGCCGGCGATCACGGCGGCGGTGAACGGCTCGGTCTTCCTCACCAGCTCGCCGGTGTTCTGCTCCAGGTATTCGCGGTACTGGGCGATCGCGGCTTCGGTCTGCGGGCTCTCCTCCGCGGTCGAGTCGCCGGTCACGGTCAGCGTGCCGTCTTCGTTTTCGCCGCCGTTGCAGCGCAGCGTGTATTCGCCCTTTTCAAGGGTCAGCGAAAAGCTGCCGGAGAGCCCGTCGGAGAGGTTCTCGACCTCGCCCAGGATCGTCTCCCCATCGAGCACCTCGAGCTCGGTCACCTTCGAGCTGCCGGTGTTTTCGACTTCGAAGACGATCGGCCCGGCCGGGGCTTTCGAGTCGTGTGGATCGCAGCCCGCATCGGTCAGTCCGAAGCTCATCCTCTTGGCGCCCTGCGGCGCGTCGTCGCTCGAGCCGCAGGCGGTGACGAGGACCGCCAGTAGGGAAGCGGCAGTCAAGAGCAGCGCTGCGCGGACGGGAAATCGGTTCATCGGGTGGGGCTCCTTGGTTGGGTGAGGACGAGAGTTAGGGCACCCTAACAAAAACCGACGATTTCAGTAGGATTACCCTCACGTGCCGGCGATTGGAGAGCCCGTTGGGGCCGATCGCCGGCACGTCCATCAGCCGAGCAGCGTTTCGCCCACGTAACCGCCCTGGCGGGCGCCGGAGGGGACGGCGAAGACGGCGCTGCCGACGTGCTTGATGTACTCGTTGAGGGCGTCGTTTGACCCCAGGCGGCGCTGGATCGGGACGAACTGGCGGCGCGGGTCGCGCTGGAAGCAGATGAAGAAGAGGCCGGCTTCGAGCTCGCCGAGGCTCTCGTCGACGCCGTTGGTGAAGGAGTAGCCGCGGCGCAGGATGCGCTCCCCCGAGTTGAACCGCGGCGAGGCGAGACGCACGTGGGCATCGATCGGGATCGTCGGTTCGCCTTCCTGCTCGGCGTCGAGGTCGAGCGGGTCTTCCTCGCGGCTCTCGCCGAGTGGCGCACCGTTGTACTTGTGGCGGCCGATCGTCTGTTCCTGGTCTTCGAGCGGCGATCGATCCCAGATCTCGAGCAACATGCGGATGCGACGGGTGACCATGTAGCTGCCGCCGCGCATCCAGGCGGGGCTGTCTTCGCCACCGACCCAGACGAAGCGCCGCATCGCCTCGGTGTCCTCGGCACGGATGTTGGCGGTGCCGTCCTTGAAGCCCATCAGGTTGCGCGGCGTGTCCTGGCTGCGGCTGGTCGTGGAGGTGCGGCCGAAGCCGAGCTGCGACCAGCGCATGACGACCGTGCCGCGGCCGATCCGGGCGAGGTTGCGGACGGCGTGGAAGGCGACCTGGGGGTCGTCGGAGCAGGCCTGCACGCAGAGGTCGCCGCCGCTTTCCTCGTCGTTCAGCTCGTCGGCCGGAAGCGGTGGGATCTTGTGCAGCGCCCTCGGTTGCTTGCGGCTCAGGCCGAGGCCACGCCGTTCGAACAGGCTCGGGCCGAAGCCGAAGGTGACGGTCAGGCGGGAGGGGAGCAGGCCGACGGTCTCGCCGGTGTCGTCGGGCGGTGCCGGCTGGACGCCGTTGGCGTCGCCGATCATCTCGCCGGCGGTCATTTCGGCCGCCGCCAGCGACCACGCGCGCAGCAGCTCGCGCAGCTCGGCACGGCTGTTCGTGACCAGGTCGAAGGCGGCGAAGTGGAGCCGGTCCTGGGCCGCGGTGTCGATGCCCGCCTGGTGCTCGCCGTGGAACGGCACCGAGCCGGTCCCGTCGGCGGCTTGGGCGGCCTCCTGGCCAATCAGAAAGCCGCCGGCGCCACCCAGCCCGAGGCCCGCGGCGCCTGCCCCGGCGGACGTCAAGAGGCGGCGGCGGGTTATCGGCGTCATCTCAGCGGCGGCGGGGGAGGGCTAGGCGGGACTCTGCGCCGGCGAGCCCTCGGCGGCAGCCGGGCGCCGGGCGCTCCGCGCCTGGGCGGGACGGCGCGGCCGCAGCCGGTCGGGCCAGAGCACATAGAGGGTCATCGGCACCGCGTAGAGCAGGTAGACGAGCGTCTCGCCGACGGTCGGCGTGGGCTGCAGGCCCAGCATCCCGGTCAACAGCGAGCCGGAGATCGTCCCCGGCTGGACCAGCCAGGTGAGGTCGAGCGCCTCTCCCTGCATCTGGTTGACCCAGCCCGCCTCGTGGGCAGTGTGCAGCGAGGTCGAGAGCAAGCCGGCGGCGACGAAGACGAGGATCAGGCCGGTGATGCGGAAGAAGCGGTTGAGGTTGAGCCGTACCCCGCCGCGGTAGATGCCGATGCCGATCGCGATCGCCACGACCAGCCCGATCACCGCGCCTGCGCCGGCCGCCGTGGTGTCGGCCGCGTCCTGGAAGGCGGCGAGCATGAAGACCGAGGTCTCAAAGCCCTCCCGGAGCACGGCGAGAAAGGCCATCGCGACCAGGGCCATCGCCGAGCCGCGGGCAAGCGCGGTCGCCGCGCTTCCTTCCAGTGCCGCCTTGATGCCGCGGGCGTTGCGGCGCATCCAGACGATCATGTAGGTGACGGCGGCGACCGCGATCAAGCCGATCACGGTCTCCAGCCCCTCCTGCTCACGCTGCGGAAGCTGTTCGCCGACGACCTCGAGCAGGACCGCGATGCCGATGCAGAGCGCCACCGCGATTCCCACCCCGATCCACATCTGCTTGATCGCGTCGCCCCTGCCCTCTTTGACCAGGAAGGCGGCGATGATGCCGACGATCAGCGATGCCTCGACGCCCTCGCGCAGGGCGATGACCAGGGTTGGGATCATCCAGCTGCTGCCTTTCTCGCTTGCTTTAGGAGGGCGCCAGGTACTTAGGCATCCCTAATTAGGCGAGCCAAAACCTAGCATGCCGGTTGGGATTACGACAACCAGGGCTCGAACCATGGGCAGATGCCCCGGGTCAGGTCGTCGGCCTCCTTCGGCCCCCAGGTTCCCGGCGTGTAGGAATGGACCGGCCCCGGCTCTTCGAGCAGCGGCTGCACGATCCGCCAGGTCTCCTCGACCGTGTCCTGGCGGGTGAAGAGCTGGTGGCGGCCGGCGAGCGCGTCGCCGAGCAGCCGCTCGTAGGGCTCCGGATCCTCACCCGGGACTTTCTCGAACAGCACCTCGAGGTCAGCCGGCTCGAACGCCTCCTCGCCGGCCCGCTTGGCGAAGAGGCGAATGCGCGAGCCCGGCTCGGGCTCGATCCGCAGCGTCAGCTGGTTCGGTTCGGGCAGCTTCCCCGGCCCGATGCCGAGCCGCGGCGGCCGCTTGAAGACGACGCTCACCTCCGAGGCCTTCACCGGCATCTGCTTGCCCGCGCGGATGAAGAAGGGGACGCCGCTCCAACGCCAGTTGTCGACCTCCAGCTCGACCGCGGCGAAGGTCTCGGTGGTCGAGTCGGCGGCGACGTCCTTGACCTCACGGAAGCCGTCGTACTGACCGCGCACGTAGCGCTTCGGATCGGCGGTGCGGGTCGCTTTGAAGAATTCCAGCTTCTTGTCACGGATCGAGTCGTGGTGGTTGCCGGTGGGGGGCCCCATCCCGACCAGCGCCAGCACCTGCAGGGCGTGGTTCTGAATCACGTCGCGCATCGCCCCGACCGCATCGTAGAAGCGGCCGCGATCGTCGACCCCGAAGTCCTCGGCGATCGTCATCTGCACGTGCGAGACGTGCTCGCGGTTCCAGACCGGCTCCAGCAGCGAGTTGGCGAAGCGCAGGTAGGTGATGTCCATCACCGGCTCCTTGCCCAGGTAGTGGTCGATGCGGAGGATCTGCTCCTCATCGAGCACCTCGCACAGTTCCGCATTCAGCGCCCGGGCCGATTCGAGATCGTGACCGAAGGGCTTCTCGATCACGACCTGTGCGCTCTCGGTCAGGCCGGCCTCACCCAGCCCGTGGACCACCGTGGCGAAGAGTGCGGGCGGGATCTCCAGGTAGAAGACCCGGCGTCTGGCCTCGCCGACCGCGCCGGCGACGCGCTTGAAGGTGTCGGCGTCGGCGTAGTCGCCCTGAATGTAGGTGAGGCGGGAGGCAAGGCGCTCGAACACGGCCCCGTCGGGGTCTTCGACGGTGGCCGCGATCGCGTCATGGGCGTGGCTGCGCAGCTTCTCGGTGTCCCAGTCGTCGATTGCGACGCCGACGATCGGGCAGTCGAGCTTGCCGCGCGCCTCCAGCCGGTAGAGCGCCCGGAAGGTCATTTTCTTCGCCAGGTCGCCGCTGATGCCGAAGATCGTCAACACCTCGGCTGGGGTGTCGTCGCTGTGCTTCGCCATCGCTGCCAGGCTATCCCAGCGAGCCGGGTGAGTCGCGTAGGGTAGGCCGGGTGAAGTCGAAGACCGTCCTCGGGAGGAGCTGCTGATGGAGTTGGGAATCGTCGGACTGGGGAGGATGGGGGCGAACATGGCCCGCCGCCTGATGCGCGACGGTCACCGCATCGTCGCCTACGACGTCAACGCCGACGCCGTCTCCGAGCTGGCCGGCGAGGGCGCGGACGGCGCCTCCTCGCTGCAGGACCTGGCCGCGAAGCTGAGCGCGCCGCGCGCGGTCTGGGTGATGGTGCCATCGGGTGAGATCACCGAGCAGACGATCGAGGACGTCGCCGCGGTGCTCGCCGCCGGCGACGCGATCGTCGACGGCGGCAACTCGTACTACCGCGACGACATCCGCCGCGCCGAGAAGCTGCGCGAGAACGGGATCGACTTCGTCGACTGCGGCACCAGCGGCGGTGTATTCGGCCTCGAGCGCGGCTACTGCCTGATGATCGGCGGGCCCGACGGGGCGGTGCAACGGCTCGACCCGATCTTCGCCACGCTGGCGCCGGGGGTGGAGTCGGCCGAGCGCACGCCCGGTCGCAGCGGCGACCCGTCCCCGGCGGAGAACGGCTACCTGCACTGCGGCCCGAACGGCGCCGGGCACTTCGTCAAGATGGTCCACAACGGCATCGAGTACGGGATCATGGCCGCCTACGCCGAGGGGCTCAACATCCTCGAGAATGCCGACGCCGGCAAGGCGCAGCGCGAGCAGGATGCGGAGACGGCGCCGCTCGAGCAGCCCGAGTACTACCAGTACGACCTCGACCTTCCCGAGGTTGCGGAGGTCTGGCGGCGCGGCAGCGTGATCGGCTCCTGGCTGCTCGACCTGACCGCGGCGGCGATGCAGGAATCACCCGACCTGGCCGATTTCGCCGGCCGTGTCTCCGACTCGGGCGAGGGCCGCTGGACCTCGATCGCGGCGATCGACGAGGGCGTGCCCGCACCCGTCCTGACCACGGCGCTGTACGAGCGCTTCTCCTCGCGCGGGCTCGACGACTTCGGCGACAAGGTCCTCTCCGCCATGCGCAAGCAGTTCGGCGGCCACGACGAGAAGGCTTCGTAGGCCGGCAGGCGGGTAGGTGAGCGCGATGGCGATCGAGACCAAGGTCTTTGCCGATGCCGCCGCGGCCTCGCGCCACGCCGCCGAGCTCGTCGCCGCCGCCGGGCAGGAGGCGATCGAGGAGCGGGGCGAGTACGACCTCGCGCTGAGTGGCGGCAAGACGCCCTGGGCGATGATCGGCCTGCTCGGCGAAATGGAGGAGATGCCCTGGGAGTTCGCGCACATCTACCAGGTGGACGAGCGCGTGGCGCCGCCCGGCGACGAGGCGCGCAACCTCACCCACCTGGTGCAGATGCTCTCGATCGACCATCAGGCCGCGCTGCGGCCGATGCCGGTCACCAGCCGCGACCTCGAACTCTCGGCCGCCGAGTACGAAGTGCACGTGCCCGAGCAACTCGACCTCGTCCACCTCGGCCTCGGGCCAGATGGACACACCGCCTCGCTCGTCCCCGGCGATTCGGTGCTCGAAGTCGACGATCGCCGCGTGGCGATGACCTGGGACCCCTATGAAGGGCACCGCCGCATGACCCTCACCTACCCAGCGCTCGCCGCCGCCCGCCGGATTCTCTGGCTGGTGCTGGGTGAGAAGGCACGGGAGCCCCTCGCCAAGCTGCTTGCCGGCGACACCTCGATCCCCGCCGGACGGGTCGAGAACGACGACATGGTCCTCGTCTGCGACGAGGCGGCCGCCGGCAGGCCTGCCTGAAGTCATATCGATGTTAGCGAATTCGCTAACATAATTTATATGTCGCTTGTGGGCGAGATACTCCTCGGCAGCGGCCTCAGCCAGGCCGAGCTTGCGCGCCGTGCAGGGATGCCACGCTCGGTCGTCAATGCATATCTGCACGGCAAGCGAGACCCTGGCGCCGCCGCACTCGAACGGCTGGCCACCGCCGGGGGTCTCGATCTCGAGCTGTCTCCGCGGAGGCCGCCGGTCGACGTCGAACGGGCCAGCAAGATCCTCGTCCAGGTCCTCGACCTTGCGGAGGCGCTCCCGTTCCGTCCCCGCCCCGAGCTCGGCTATCCGCACCTGCCCGATCGCGTTGGCAGGCAGAGGGGGGACGGATGAGCGAGCTGGTCGAAAAACTGTTCACCATCCACGATGCGCTGACCGAGGCGGCCCTCGCCCACGCGTTTGGAGGAGCGATTGCGCTTGCCTACTGTGTCGAGGAGCCGCGAGGAACCAGGGACCTCGACGTCAACATCTTCGTCGACGCCTCCGAGGCGGAGTCGGTGCTCTCCTCCCTGCCCGACGGAGTGCGGGTGAGGAGGAAGGACATCGCCAAGGTCAAGCGCGACGGCCAGGCGCGCCTGTGGTGGAGCGACACCCCGATCGACGTCTTCCTCAACAACATCCCCCTACACGATGCCGTTGCCTCTTCAGTCGTCTGGGTGACGCTCGAAGGCCGTGACATCCCGGTGCTCGACTGCGCCTCACTTGTCATCTTCAAGGCATTTTTCGATCGCACCAAGGACTGGGCCGACATCGAGGCGATCTCAATCGCCACTCCCGAGGACATCGAGGACGCCGCGAACACGATCGCCGACATCGTCGGTGAGAACGACCCAGCGGTCGAGAAGCTGAAGGCGCTGGCGCCTTAGAACCCTCTTGTTCAGACCTCGCCGAGCGAGACGGCGTGGTTGCCGACCACGCGGCCCTCGGGGTCCCACTTGCGCTTGACCTCGGTGAGGCGGGCGCAGACGTCGGGCGGCAGGATCGAGTCGACGTCGCAGGGCCCCTCGACGAAGTTGAAGTAGTGGCCGTCGGCGCGCCACGGCGCCATCGTCTCGCCGATCTTGCCCAGGTGGGCGGGGATTGCCTTGCCAAGCTCGGGGGTCATCGGCATGCCGATGCTGTACATGGCGTAGCCGGCGTCGAGATGGGAGAGTGCGCCTCCGTCCTCGGCCGGGCGCCCGAGGGCGCCGCCCAGGTGGCGCAGCTCGCTGAGCAGCATCGGCGACCCCGAGTCCGGCCCGGCGATCGAGGCGAAGGCGTCGATCGCCTCGTCGGAGAGGTCGGTCACGGTCATCCCTTCGCCGATGCCCGGCACCGGGTTCTCCGGGTCCATGTGGATCCTGCTCAGGCCCGCAGTGGGCATCCAGGCGAAGGTGTCCATGATCGTTTCGCCGATCTCGCGCAGCGGCGCGATCGTCGCTTCGCCCTGCGCCTGGGCGCCGATGCATGCCCCGTCGATCGTCAGCAGCGGCCGGCCGCGAATCGGCTCGGGCACGTCGGGAATCGGCGGCGGGGTGATGAAGCGGACAACCGAGGTGACGTCGTCGGAGAGACCTGCTGCCCAGTCGCGGTAGGTGCGCACCGCCTCGGCGCCGACCTCGGCGGGGAAGACGAGCGCCCCTGCGTAGATCTCGGCTATCGGCAGCAGCCTGACCCGCAGTGCGGTGACCACGGCGTAGCCCCCGCCCCCGCCCCGCATCGCCCAGAAGAGGTCGGGGTCGTTCTCGGCGTCGACCGTGCGTGGCTCGCCGCTCGCGTCGACCAGCTCGATCGCCGCCACCCGGTTGCAGGCGAAGCCATAGCGGCGGCCGAGCCAGCTGAGGCCACCGCCGAGCGTGTAGCCGGTCACGCCGACGTCGGGCGAGGAGCCTGGCAGCGAGCACATTCCGTGCGCGCCCGCCGCCTCGCCCAACTCGAGCGAGAGCGCTCCCGCTTCGACCCGCGCGGTGCCGGCGTCGGGGTCGACCTCGACGCCGCGCATGCCCTCGGTCTTGAGCAGGATCGTCCCCTCCAGCGGCGCCAGCGGCGCCGCGCCGTGGCCGGTTCCCTGCGCGGCCACCTTGAGGTCGTTCGCCGCCGCGAAGCGGACGGTCGCGGCGACGTCGTCGGAGCCAGCGGCGAAGACGACGGCCTCCGGTTGCTGGTCGGCGACCAGGTTCCAGGCGGTGCGCGCCTGGTCCCAGTCGGAGTCGTCGGGGGTGGCGATCCGGCCGCCGATGGACAGCCCGGTGAAGTCGGTCATCTGGGGTCTCCTGGGGTGAGAAGGTGTGGGATCGGCGAGCGTCAGCTCAGCTCTATGCGGTTTACCGAGTCGCCTGCCCCGACCAGGACCTCGCTCACCATATCGGGGGGGAAGAGGCCATGGGAGGAGATGCCCGGGTCGGCCTCGAGCCGGGCTGCGAGCAGGGCTGGATCGCCGATCTCGCCCCGGTAGTCGGCGATCACGCCGCCATCGGGGCTGTGGGGGACCTCGCGCAGCTCGACCTCGGGGCCGAGTCGCGCCAGGCTCGAGCGCAGGCCGAAGACGATCAGCTCCAGCGGCACCGGCGGAGTCAGCGCATCGACCGGCTTGCTCGAGTCGGCGATGACGACGAAACGCGCGGCCGCCGCGGCGACGATCTTCTCGCGCTGGTGGGCGGCGCCGCCACCCTTGATCAGCCAGCCGTCGGGAGTCACCTGGTCGGTGCCGTCGATGGCGATGTCGAGACGCTCCAGCGAGCTGAACTCCTCGACCGGGATGCCCAGCTCGTGTGCCTGCTTCTCGGTGGCCACCGAGGTGGCGACGCAGCGGATCTCGCTCAGTCCGCGCCGAGCGATCGCCGGCAGCAGGTGGGCGACCGTGGACCCGGTCCCGAGCCCGACGGTCATCCCGTCCTCGACCAGCTCCGCCGCGGCTTCCGCCGCGATCTGCTTCTCCTCGTCGGCCCCCATCGGCGCGCACTCTAGGGGACGTGCCGGTGCTCCACGGTCCATATGGACCGTGGAGC
>JASLJO010000066.1 GCA_030152505.1 Solirubrobacterales bacterium
GTACACCGAGCTCGGCATCCGTCCCGAGCTGCTGCGGGTGCGCGCCCACGGCGCCGACGAGCTCTCCCACTACTCCTCGGCGACCCGCGACAGCGAGTACCTCGTGCCGCTCGGCTGGTCAGAGCTGGAGGGGATCGCCAACCGCGGCGACTTCGACCTCACCCAGCACGCTGAGTTCAGCGGCGAGAAGCTCGAGTACTTCGACCAGCAGACCAAAGAGCGCTATGTGCCACACGTGATCGAGCCCGCCGCCGGCGCCGACCGCGCCACCCTCGCCTTCCTCGTCGACTCCTACGAGGTCGAGGAGGTCGAGGGCCGCGAGCGCACCGTGCTGCGCCTCCACCCCCGCCTCGCCCCGGTCAAGGTGGCGGTGCTGCCGCTCGTCTCCAAGGAGGGCATGCCGGAGAAGGCACGTGAGATCTTCGAGCAGCTGCGCCGCCGCGTCCCGGCGGAGTTCGACGAGGGTGGCTCAATCGGCAAGCGCTACCGCCGCCAGGACGAGATCGGCACCCCCTGGGGCATCACCGTCGACCACCAGACGATGGAAGACGACACCGTCACCCTCCGCGACCGCGACTCCCTCGAGCAGACCCGGGTCCCGATCGAAGGCTTGGTTGACGACCTGGCCAGCCGCCGCGCCCAGCCCTGGCGCAGCCCGAAGCTGGGTTCCTAGGCACTCAGGCGCGGTCGAAGAAGCGGACGACCTCGGCGGCGTCCGCTTCGAGTGCCTTGGCGACTCTGAGGGGCAGCCGTTGCAGGGGCTCCAGCCTCGGCTTGCCGCCCGGCATGCCCCACTTGGCGACGGCCTTGCCCTTGACCATCGCAAAGGGGTGGAAGATCCCGTTGCGGGTGACGAGCTGGGTGTGCGGGCCGAGGATGTCCTCGCGCGAGGTCCAGCCAAGCAGGACGGGGTCGAAGGCGCCCAGCAGGCGCGGCGACGGCAGCTCCGCCGGCTCCGGCCGCTTTGCCAGACGCTGCAGGCCGTCCTCCCCCTGCTCGAGCTCGCCGGCGATCGCGGCCAGGCCGGCCCGGGCGTCGCGCAGTGGCAGGCCTGCCCACTTGGCGAGGTCGCGGTCGCTCGCCGGCTGGTGGCCGACGAGGAAGCGGCGCGCCAGCTCGGCCAGCGCCTTCTCACGGTCGACCTGCTTCGGCTCGCCGAGCCAGTCGCGGACGAGGACGTAGGCGTGCTGCTTGCCGATCATCGGCCCGCGGACGACGAGGCCGCGCACCGCGGCGAGGAAGAGCAGGTGGAGCATCGCCTGGCCTTCGATGCGCACGCCGGCGGCTTCGACCCGCTCGCGGAGCTCGATCCGAGTTTGCGGGCCGTCCGCGAGGGATAGCTCGATCGCCCTCAGCGCACGCTCGGCCTGCGCCTCGCTGATGCTCTCCTGCCGCAATCGGCGGGCGCTGGAGGTGAGCAGCGGCGGCGTGGTCAGCGCCTGCAGCAAGGGGTAATCCTCGCTGCGCACCAGGTGCAGCGTGCCGCGGTTGAGCCAGGTGACGAGGAGGCTGCGGTCCTCACCCAGCGCGCGCTCGACGTCCGCGGCGGTAAGACCGTCGGTCCTCGCCCGCACGGCGAGGCGGAAGCCGCGAGGGTCCTGGCCCTGGATGGCGAGCAGGCGCTCGGCGACGGCGACGGGATCGGTCAGCGGCGGCCCGGCGAGGGCCTGCGCCGTGAGGCGCTCAGCAAGCAGTGACTTGGAGCTGATCGGCATCCGCCGATGCGCGGCTAACCGACTTCAAGCAGGTCGATCACGAACACGAGCGTTTCGTTCGGGGCGATCGCGGGCGGGGCGCCGGCTTCGCCGTAGGCGAGTTCGGGCGGGATGATCAGCTCACGCCGCCCGCCGATCTTCATCCCTTCGACGCCCTGGTCCCAACCGGGGATCACTTCGCCGGCGCCAAGGGTGAAGGCGAAGGGTTCGTTGCGACTCCAGGAGGAGTCGAATTCCTTGCCGTTCTTGTAGTTGACGCCGACGTACTGGACGGTGACTTCGTCGCCGGATTTCGCTTCGGCGCCGCTGCCTTCTTCGATTTCCTCGACTTCGAGCTTCTTCGGCGGCGCGCCCTTGGGCACGGTCACCGCGGGCTTGGTCTTTTCGCCGCCAGCGGCTTCGGTCGCGGGCGATTCGCCGCTCGCCGCGGTCGATTCGCTCGAGGAGTCGCTGTCGCCACCGCAGCCGGCCATAGCCAGGGCGGCGCAGAGCGCGATCGTCAGCATCAGGGCCTTCATGCTGCGGGCATCCTAAGCAATCGCCACTCAGATGGGCGTTCCGCCGAAGCGACCGTACAGCTCGGGCAGCAGCGCCGCCAGGCTATGGCGAGGCGAGCTCCCCGTGGCCTCAGCCCTTGCCGGAGATCAAGTCCCAGGCGCGGCGCAGCTTGCTCTGGCGCCCGCCGGCGGCCAGATCCGCGGGATCGACATCGAGCGAGCCCGGGTTGGCGCTCGGCTCGGGCAGCTTCTCAGCCTGCGCCGCATCGATCGTCAGCACGACGCCCCGCTCATATATCTCGGCGACCTCGGGGGCGTCGACGAAGCGCCGCCCGCCGGGCAGGACGCTGGTGTCGAGCACGATCCCGTCGAAGATGTCGACGTTGGGGGCCGAGAGCACGTACTCGACCTTGCCGATCTCCTCGCCGTCGCTGGAGTAGACCGACACTCCTTTGGGGAGGGTGAGAAAAGAGGTGGGCGCGCCGAGATCTTCCATCGCGGCTGAGCCTAGCGAGCCGCAATACCGCGCGCGCCCCGGCGCTTGCCCAGCGGACAGACGGGGGGCTATGCTCGCTCCGTTCCCAACCGGAGGAGAAGGCACGATGGCAATCGGACTGCGGATCAAGATGGACGGCGGCACGCAGGAGGCGTACGACGCCGTGGACGCGAAGCTGGGCGTCGAGCACGACCTGCCCGAGGGGCTGATCTTCCACTCCGCCGGCCCGATCGAGGGCGGCTGGGGGATCATCGACTTCTGGGAGTCCCGCGAGCACTTCGACCGTTTCTCGGAGAGCCGCCTGGGCCCGGCGATCGCAAGCCTCGGCGACGCAGGGCCGGGGGGACCGCCGGACATCAAGGAGTTCCCGGTCCACAACATCATCAAGCCATAGGCGGACCGAGATGGCGTTGAACCTCGCATCGCTGCTGAGTGAGAGTGCCGAGCGCTCGCCGGACGCCCCGGCGATCCGCCTCGGCGAGCTCGAGCTGAGCTACGGCGAGCTCGACGACCGCAGCGCCCGGCTGGCGACCCTGCTCGCGGAGCGGGGCGTCGGCCCGGGCGACCGGGTCGGGGTGATGCTGCCCAACGTGCCCGAGTTCCCGGTCGCCTACTACGGCGTGCTGCGCGCCGGCGGCATCGTCGTACCGATGAACGTGCTGCTGAAGCGGCGTGAGATCGCCTTCTACCTGCAGGACTCCGGGGCCAAGCTGCTGCTGGCCTGGCACGGGTTCTGCGCCGAGGCGCGCGACGGCGCCGCCGACGCCGGGGTCGAGCTGATCGAGGTCGAGCCGGCCTCCTTCGCGGAGACGCTCAACGGGCTCGAGCCGACCACCGAGCTCGCCCAGACCGGCGAGGACGACACCGCGGTCATCCTCTACACCTCGGGCACGACCGGCAAGCCGAAGGGGGCCGAGCTGACCCACGCCAACCTCTCCCGCAATGCCGACGTCTCTTCCCGGACGACGAGCGAAATCACCGCCGGCGACGTCGTCCTCGGCGCCCTCCCGCTCTTCCACTCCTTCGGCCAGACGGTGGCGATGAACGCGTCGCTTGGCGTCGGCGCCTGCCTGACGCTGGTGCCGAAATTCGATCCCGGCGAGGCATTGGCGACGATGCAGCGTGACCGCGTCACCCACTTCTACGGCGTGCCGACGATGTTCGGCGCCCTCCTCCATCACCCCGAGCGCGAGAGCTTCGACACCTCATCACTGCGCATCTGCATAACCGGCGGCGCCTCGATGCCGGTCGAGGTTCTGCGCGGCTTCGAAGAGGCCTTCGAGGCGAAGGTGATGGAGGGCTACGGCCTCTCGGAGACCTCGCCGGTCGCCTGCTCCAACCACCCCGACCGCGAGCGCAAAGCGGGTTCGATCGGCACCCCGATCGAGGGGGTCGAGATGCGGGTGGTCGACGAGAACGACCAGCCCGTCGCCCAAGGCGAGGTCGGCGAGATCGTGATCCGCGGCCACAACATCATGAAGGGATACTGGCAGCGCTCCGAGGCGACGGACGAGGCGATGCGCGGCGGCTGGTTCCACAGCGGCGACATGGCCCGCGTCGACGAGGACGGCTACTTCTACATCGTCGACCGCAAGAAGGACCTGATCATCCGCGGCGGCTACAACGTCTACCCGCGCGAGGTCGAGGAGGTCCTCTACGAGCA
>JASLJO010000080.1 GCA_030152505.1 Solirubrobacterales bacterium
CGGTAAAGCCGTGGGCAGCAAGGAAATGAAGGCCTATCTAGAGGTCCAAGCCTACGGGAAAGCAGCTGAGTGGGTCTATGCGCAAGCGCGCGAGCGTGGGGCAGTGCGGATAACCGCGGCGGAGATCCGTGAGATTCACCAGATCGTTGTCGAGACTGTGTGGACCTACTTTCCTCCGGATCAGCTTGACGCGAAAGAGGGGCCCGGTTCATACCGGCGCAAGGAAATCGAGCCTTTTGACAGCGGAATGCGCCCGCTGAGTTGGCCCGAAGTGTCAGCTGCCGTAACCGATTGGGTTGAGCGCGTAAACAGCGCGGCCTGGCGAGCATCAAGTGACCGCCACGTCATCGAGGAGTTCGCGGACTTGCACGCCGCATTCGAGCGTATCCATCCCTTTCGAGATGGGAACGGCCGCGTGGGCCGACTTGTGCTGAACTTGCTCTTGGTGCGACACGGATATCCGCCGGCCGTCATCTACAAGGGTGAGCGGGACCGCTACCTCGCAGCGCTGAGGCGAGCAGATGACGGCGATTGTGGGGCCCTCGGGGAGCTGCTGGCTCGCTCGATCAAGCAGAGCATTGACCGATTCATCCTGCCTGCGCTCGCCGGGCCGCACAAGCTGATTCCCATCAGTGCGCTTGCCGGCACCGCCGGGCTCTCTCGCAACGCCATCACCTTGGCGGTCCAACGGGGCCGACTCGAAGCCGTCAAGAAAGGCAATGCATGGCACTCGACCAAGGTCGCTGTCGAGGAATATGCGAGGTCGAAGTATCAGCGGTCGGAAGCATCGAAGAGTCTTTCCGCGCCTGAAGACGTAGCTCCAACGCTCTTTGCCCGGAGCTGATGCGCGTCCTGATCGCAGACGACCACGGCATCGTCCGTTCGGGGTTGCGGCTGCTGCTCGAGCGCCAGCCCGACATCGAGGTGATCGCCGAGGCCTCCGACGGCGCCGAGGCGCGCGACATTGCCGTGCGCGAGCGTCCCGACCTGGCGATCCTCGACGTGAAGATGCCGAAGCTGACCGGGCTGCAGGCGACGCGCGAGATCAAGGCGCAATCCCCCCAGACCGCGGTCCTGATCCTCTCCATGCACGACGACAGGCGCTACCTGACCGAGGCGATGAAGGCTGGCGCCTCGGGGTACGTGGTGAAGACGCAGGCCGACACCGACCTGGTGGCCGCGATCAGGGCGATCGAGCGGGGCGAGCCCTTCCCCACTCCCGTCGCGGACGGCGAGCTGACCCCACGCGAGGAGGAGATCGTCAAGCTCGTCGCCGAGGCACACACGACGAAGGAGATCGCCGCCATCCTCCACCTCTCGGAGAAGACCGTCGAGAACCACCGGGCAAACGCGATGCGCAAGCTGGGAATGCGCGACCGGGTCGAGCTCGTTCGCTACGCGATCCGCCGCGGCCTGATCGAGCCCTGAGCCGAGGCGCCCGGTTTGCTTGACTGAAGACCCAGTCGATGGCGACCTCCCAAGACTTCAAAGAGAAGCGCTGGCTGGCGCTCGTCCTCCTCTGCTCGGCGCAGTTCGTCGTCGTCCTCGACGCATCGATCGTCAACGTGGCGCTGCCGACGATCGGCAAGGCGCTCGACTTCTCCCAGGAGAACCTGCCCTGGGTAGTCAACGCCTACATCCTCACCTTCGGCGGCTTCCTCCTGCTCGGTGGCCGCATGGCCGACCTGCTGGGCCGGCGGCGGGTGTTCATGGGCGGCCTGCTGCTGGTCGCGGTCGCCTCGCTCGCCGCCGGCTTCGCCGCCACCGAGGGGCAGTTGATCGCGGCGCGGGCGGCGCAGGGCCTCGGCGCGGCGATCATCTCGCCGGCGGCGCTCTCGATCGTCACCACCACCTTCAGCGACGGGTCGGAGCGCAACAAGGCGCTGGGCGTCTGGGGGGCCGTCGCCGGCTCCGGCGGCGCCGCCGGCGTCCTGCTCGGCGGCATCCTCACCGACGGCCTCGGCTGGGAGTGGGTGCTCTGGGTCAACGTGCCGGTCAGCCTGATCGCCTTCGCCCTCTCCCCCAGGCTGATCGCCGAAAGCCGCGCCGAGCAGGAGACGCGAGCTTTCGACGTCGCCGGGGCGGTCACCGTCACCGCGGCGCTCTCGATCCTCGTCTACGCGATCGTCGACGCGACCAATTCCGGATGGGGCTCGACCAAGACGCTCAGCCTGATCGGGCTCTCGCTCGTCCTGCTCGCCGCCTTCATCGCCATCGAGCTGCGCGCGACCAAGCCACTGATGCCGTTCTCGATCTTCCGCATCCGCACGCTGACCGGAGCCAACGTGGTCGGCCTGCTGGTCGGTGCCTCGCTCTTCTCGATGTTCTTCTTCATCTCGCTCTACATGCAGCAGGTGCTCGGCTACAGCGCGATCCACGCCGGGCTCTCCTACCTGCCGCTGGCGCTGACGATCATGGCCTCGGCGGCGATCGCCTCGCAGTTGGTGACCAAACTCGGCTACAAGCCGGTGCTGGCGGTCGGGCTGCTCTTCATCGTCGCCGGCCTGCTCTGGTTCAGCCGCGTATCGGTGGGCGGCGGCTTCACCACCGACATCCTCGGGCCCTCGCTGCTTGCCGCGGCGGGACTCGGCTTCTCCTTCGTGACGACGACGATCGCCGCCGTCTCGGGAGTCAAGGAAACCGAGGCCGGCCTGGCCAGCGGCCTGATCAACACCTCGCAACAGATCGGCGGCGCGCTCGGGCTCGCCGTACTCTCCACGATCGCCACCTCGCACACCGACGACCTGCTTGCATCGGGTGGCTCGAGCCCGGCGAACGCGCTGACCGAGGGCTTCCAGGTGGCGTTCCTCGGCGGCGCCGCGATCGCCGCGCTCGGTTTCGTCCTCACGCTCGTGCTGATCCGCGGCAGCGACAGCCGCGCCCACGTCGAGCTCAGCAGGGCCGAGGCGGAGGGCTCTGGGCAAGAGGCGACCGAGCCCATCTCCGCATAACCGACCGCTTCAGTAGGATTTAGGTCGATGCTGTTTTCGACGAAAGCCGAGTACGGAGTGCGCCTGATGGTCGAGCTCGGCCGCCAGCCGGGGTCCGCCCCGGTCTCGCTCAGCGCCGTCGCCGAGGCGGAGCGCCTGCCGCTCTCCTACCTCGAGCACCTGGTCGCCAAACTGCGCAACGCCGGTCTGGTCAGCTCGACCCGTGGAGCCCACGGCGGCTACCGACTGGCCCAGCCGGCGGAGGCGATCACGCTCGACGAAGTCGTCGAGGCGCTGGAAGGCCAGATCGCGCCGATGGAGTGCTTCCACGAGACTCCCGAGGGCAAGGTGCTCTGCTCGCACGAGAACGACGGCGACCGCGCCTGCGCGACGAAGCTGCTCTGGACCCGTGTCCAGGGCGGCGTCACCAAGGCTCTCGCCGGCACCACGCTGGCCGAGCTGGTCGAGTTCTCCGGCGGCGGAGCGGGTAGTGCCGAGAAGGCACCGGTCGGCAGCGCTGCTTGATCACAGAAACCGAGAAACGGAGCGAAATTGGCTGAGCTGGAGATACGCAACCTGCACGTCAGCGTCGAGGACAAGCAGATCCTGCGCGGACTCGACCTCGACGTCGAGAAGGGCAAGGTCCACGCCCTGATGGGGCCGAACGGCTCAGGCAAGTCGACGCTGGCCAACGCGATCATGGGCCACCCGGCGCTCGAGGTGACCGAGGGCTCAATCGTCTTCAAGGGCGAGGAGATGACCGAGGCCGACCCCGACGAGCGCTCGCGCGCCGGCCTCTTCATGGCCTTCCAGTACCCCGTCGCCATCCCCGGCGTCTCGGTCAGCAAGTACCTGCGGATGATCCTCAACGCCCGGCGCGAGGCACGCGGCGAGGGCGAGATCAAGATCAAAGAGTTCGCCAAGGTCGCCCAGGAGGCGATGGAGCTGGCCAGCATCCCCAAAGACTTCTCCAGCCGCTACCTCAACGACGGCTTCTCCGGCGGGGAGAAGAAGCGCATGGAGCTGCTGCAGCTCGCCCTGCTGCGGCCTGAGATCGCGGTGCTCGACGAGACCGACTCCGGCCTCGACATCGACGCGCTGCGGGTCGTCGCCGACGGCGTCAACACCTTCGCAGGGCCCGAGATGGGCGTGCTGATCATCACCCACTACCAGCGCATCCTGCACATGGTCAAGCCCGACTCGGTCCACGTCATGTTCGAGGGCCGGATCGTCAAGCAGGGCGGCCCCGAGCTGGTCGAGCAGCTCGAGCAGAAGGGCTACGGCTGGATCCGCGAGGAGGTCGAGGCCGGCGCGAGCGCCTAGCCTCGAACGCATGGAGCCGACGACGACCACGCCCGCGTCGGCCTTCCCGATAGAGAAGGTCCGCGCCGCCTTCCCGGCGCTGGAGCGCGAGGTCCACGGCCGTCCGGTCGCCTACCTCGACAGCGGCGCAAGCGCGCAGCGGGTGCTGGCCTCGATCCAGGCGGTCGACCGCTACGAGCGCGCCCATCACTCCAACGTCCACCGCGGCTCGCACACGCTCTCGGCCGAGGCGACGGCGGCCTTCGAGGGCGCGCGGGCGACCGTGGCCGACCACCTCGGCGCCGCCGACCGGCGCGAGGCGATCTTCGTCCGCAATGCGACCGAGGCGATCAACCTGGTCGCGCGCGCCTGGGGCGACGCCAACGTCGGCCCAGGCGACCGCATCGTGCTCACCGAGATGGAGCACCACTCGAACATCGTCCCCTGGCAGAAGCTCGCCGAGCGGGCCGGGGCCGAGATCGACTGGGTGCCGGTGGGTGAGGACGGGCTGCTCGACCTGGACGCCTACATCGCCCTGCTCGAGCGCGGACCGAAGCTCGTCGCCATCACCCACGTCTCCAACGTGCTCGGCACCGAGAACCCGGTTGCGGAGATCACCCGGCTCGCGCACGGGGCCGGCGCGCTGGTGCTCGCCGACGGCGCCCAGGCGGCGCCGAAGCTGCCGCTCGATGTCGCCGAGCTGGGCGTCGACTTCTACGCCCTGACCGGACACAAGCTCTATGCGCCGACCGGGATCGGCGTGCTCTGGGCGAAGCTCGACCTGCTGCGCGAGATGCCGTCCTTCCTCGGCGGCGGCTCGATGATCCGCAAGGTGACCAAGGGGGGGACGACCTACGCCGACCCCCCCGCCCGCTTCGAGGCGGGCACGCCGGCGATCGCCCAGGCGGTCGGCATCGCCTCGGCGCTGCGCTGGCTCGACAACCTCGGCATGGAAGCGGTGCACGCACACGAGCGCGAGATCGCCGACTACGCCCTGGAGAGCCTCGCCGAGGTCCCTGGCGTGCGCGTCTTCGGCCCACCGCGCGGCCCCGAGCGCCTCGGCCCGGTCTCCTTCGAGCTGGAGGGCGTCCACGCCCACGACGTCTCCGAGATCCTCGACCGCCACGGCGTCGCCGTCCGCGCCGGCCACCATTGCGCCCAGCCGCTGATGGATCGCCTCGGAGTCGCCGCCACGGCCCGCGCCAGCTTCGGTGTCTACACCACCCGCGAGGAGATCGACCGCCTCGTCGAGGGCCTCCACGACGCCCGCAAGGTCTTCGGCCTCTGATGGAGGACCAGCTCTACCGAGAGCAGATCCTCGAGCACTACAAGCGGCCGCACAACTTCGGCCGGCTCGAGGACGCCGACCTCGAGTTCGAGGACACCAACCCCTTCTGCGGGGACGAGCAGCACGTGACAATCCGGCTCGACGAGGACGGGCGGGTCGCCGAGATCGCCTTCGAGGGTCAGGGCTGCGCGATCTCGACCGCGGCGACCTCGCTGCTGACCGACGAGCTGGCCGGCAGGACACGCGAGGAGCTGCTGGCGCTGCCCAAGGAGGAGGTGCTCGACCTGCTCGGGATCGAGATCTCCGCCACGCGGATGAAGTGCGCGATGCTCGGCCTCAAGGTGATCAAGAGCGCCAGCCTCGGCAAACCAGCCGAATGGGAGGACGAGGGCGAGGCCGGCGACCCCGTCGAAGCCGCCGCCGACCTCGGCTCGACCTAGATGCCCAGCCGACTTTCACCACCCCAGAGTGGGGTCAATGTCGGATGCGCTTTTGTCTACGCGTTTTCTCCTGCCCCTTCGCTGAGCGCGATCACGGCGAAGCTCGCGCCGTGGGGGTCGGTGAGGATGGCGAAGCGCCCGACCGGGAGGTCGATCGGCTCGACCATGACGCCGCCGCCGAGCTGCTTTGATCGATCGATCGTCGCATCGGTGCTCTCGACCGCGAAGTAGAGCTGCCAGTGGGCCGGGACCTCCGCGGGAACACCGCGTTCGGTCATGTTGAGGATCCCACCGACAGGGCTGCCGCCGAGGTTGATCGTCGTGTAGCTCCCCGCCGCACCCATGTCCCGCGTCTCGAAGGTCCAGCCGAAGATCTGACCGTAGAACTCCTCGGCGGCGCCCAGGTCACGCGTGTTGAGCTCGTTCCAGGAGAGCGCTCCCGGCTCGTTGACCACGGCGGCGCCGAAGAACGTGCCCGGCTGCCAGACACCGAAGACGGCACCGGTCGGGTCGGTGAAGACCGCCATCCGGCCGAGCTCGAGCACGTCCATCGGCTCGGCGATCACGGTGCCACCGCCCTCGCCGACCTTGGCCGCCGCCACGTCGGCGTCGGCGACCGAGACGTAGGTGCTCCAGGCGGGTGGCTGTCCCTCCTGCATCAACGGCATCACGCCGGCGACCGGCCTGCCGGCCAGCATCGCCTGGCGGTAGCCGCCGGTCTGCTCGGCGTTCTCGGACTCGGGCACGTCCCAACCGAAGAGGCCACCGTAGAACTCGACCGAAGCGTCGAGATCCGGTGAGCCCAGATCGACCCAGCAGGGGGTGCCGGGGGCGTAGCTGGTTCTCTCGCTCATCATCGCCTA
>JASLJO010000087.1 GCA_030152505.1 Solirubrobacterales bacterium
ATGAGCTGAGGGAGCTGCGCGGCTAATGAACGCGGAGCGACCAAGCGTGCATCTCTGGTTCTTCGCGCCGGGAGCGGAGCGCGATCTTTGATGTCTGCTCTCAGATCCTCGGCGCGCAACCGGGAGCTGGTTGCCCTGATCCCGGTCGCGCTGTTGCTCAGCGCCGGCTTCGCCGCGGTCTTCGCGCAGGAGAGCGCCCATCTCGGCAACCTCAGCCTCGTCTACGGCGCCTACTTCCTCGCCGTCTGCCTCGCCACCCACATCTACCTGCGCCTGCGCCTGCCCGACGCCGACCCGTACCTCTTCCCCCTGGTCGCACTGTTGACCGCCTTCGGCCTGGTGATGGTCTACCGGATCGACGAGAGTCTCGCCCGCGATCAGGCCAATTGGTTCGTTCTCGGCCTCGTCCTCTTCGTCCTGACGATCCAGTTCCTGCGCGAGTACGACGTGCTCGAGCGTTACCGCTACACGATCGCCGCGGTCGGACTGCTGCTGCTGCTGGCGCCACGCCTGCCGGGCATCGGCCAGCAGGTCAACGGCGCCTACCTCGGGGTGAAGATCGGCCCGCTCGCCTTCCAGCCGGCGGAGTTCTCGAAGATCTGCATCGTCATCTTTCTTGCCAGCTACCTGCGCGAGCACCGCGAGGTGCTGATCGTCGGCGCGCGGCGGGTGCTGGGCGTCACCCTGCCGCCGCTCAAGCACCTCGGGCCGCTGCTGGTCGTCTGGGGGGCGTCGATGTTCATGCTCGTCTTCATCCGCGACCTGGGAAGCTCGTTGATGTTCTTCGCCGCCTTCCTCGCCCTGCTCTACGTGGCGACGGGGCGTTTCTCCTTCGTCGTCATCGGCATGGCGCTCTTCCTGCTCGGCGCCTGGTTCTTCGCCTCGACCGTGCCCCACGTCCACGACCGGGTCGAGGTCTGGCTCAATCCCTACCACGACCCGACGGGCAGCGGCTACCAGATCCTGCAGACGATCTACGCCCAGGCCGACGGCGGACTCTTCGGCAAGGGCTTCGGCCAGGCGCTGATCACGATCCCGGGCACCCACAACGCGCTGCTGCCCGCGGCACAGACCGACACGATCTACTCGCTGATCGTCAACGAGCTCGGCCTCTTCGGCGCCTGTGGGGTGATCCTCATCTACCTGCTGATCGCGGCACGCGGCTTCAAGATCGCCCTGCTCGCCGACGACGGCTTCTCCAAGCTGCTCGCCACCGGCCTCACCGCGGTCTTCTCGATCCAGGCCTTCGTCATCATCGGCGGCGTCACCCGGGTGATCCCGCTGACCGGCGTCACCCTGCCCTTCATCAGCTACGGCGGCAGCTCGATCGTCGCCAACTTCGTCCTGCTCGCCCTGCTCCTGTTGATTTCCGACCGCGCCCGCCGCGAGGCGGCCAAGCCGCGCGGCGCCTTCGCCCTGGAGGGGAGGTGATCAGGTGAACCGTCAGATCGTCAAGCTCTTCGGCCTGGTCGTCGTCCTCTTCGTCGTCCTGATCGGCTTCACCTCGTATTGGGCGGTCTTCGACGCCAAGGCGCTGAAGGACAAGGAAGCGAACAAGCGACCGCTGCTCGAGCAGCAGCAGATCGAGCGCGGCCGCATCCTCGCCGCTGACGGCACGGTCCTCGCCCGCTCGGTCGCCAAGGGCCACGGCGCCGGCCTGCGCTACGTGCGGCGCTACCCCGAAGGAGCGCTCTACGGGCACCCGATCGGCTACAGCTTCGTCCGCCAGGGAGACAGCGAGTTCGAGAAGTTCCACAACGACGAGCTGATCGGCGACGAATCCGAATTCGGCTCGATCCTCGATCAGCTGCTCGGCCGCAACCAGGAGGGCAATGACATCGTCACCAACATCGAAGCGGCGGCGCAGCAGGTGGCGATGTCCGACCTCGAAGCCGCGGGCTTCGGCGCGGTGGTGGCGATCGAGCCGGCGAGCGGGCGGGTGAAGGTGCTCGCTTCGAACCCACCCTATGACCCCAACCGCGTCCCCTACGAACTCTCGAAGCTGAACGAAAACGAGGTCGAAGCACCGCTGCTCGACCGCGCGACCCAGGGTGAGTTCCCGCCGGGTTCGACGTTCAAGGTGGTGACCGCGGCGGCGGGCCTCGACAGCGGCACGATCACGCCCGAAACCGCAATCGATGCACCGGGCGAACTGGACGTGCAGGGCCAGCCGCTGCAGAACGACTTCACCGAGGACTTCGGGCCGATCACGCTCGACACCGCCCTGACCAACTCGGTCAACACCTGGTTCGCCCAGCTCGGCGAACAGGTGGGGGAGGAGACCCTGTTCGAATACATGGACCGCTTCGGCTTCAACTCGACGCCGGCGATAGATCTGCCCTCCGACCAAGTCTACCCGAGCGGCATCTACGAAGAAGGGAAGCTGCTGCGGCCGGGTGACCCGATTGACATCGCCCGCGTCGCGATCGGCCAGGAGCGCCTCCTGGTCACGCCGCTGCAGATGGCCGAGGTTGCCGCCGCGGTCGCCAACGGAGGCAGTCTGATGAAGCCGCAGATCTGGAGCCGGGTGGTCGATCCAGACGGCCGGGTGGTCGAGAAGCTCGACCCGTCGCAGTACAGCCAGCCGATCGACGAGCAGACCGCCGCGGAGCTGACCACGGCGATGGAAGGCGTCGTCAGCGAAGGCACCGGCACCAATGCGGCGATCTCCGGAGTGCCGGTCGCCGGCAAGACGGGAACGGCCGAAACGCCCTCCAACGCCGCCTGTGGAGGCGGCTCTGAAGAGAACCAGGCATGGTTCATCGGCTTTGCGCCCGCCGACGAACCCAAGATCGCGATCGCGGCGACGGTCGGCTGCACGACGCAGTTCGGCAACGACGTCGCCGCGCCGATCTTCCGCGATGTGGCCGAAACGATCCTCGACAACGAAGGGAGCTGAGCGTGTCGGCTGAAGTCGGCGAGGGAAGCACGATCGACGGGCGGTACCGCCTGCTGCAGCGGATCGGTTCGGGGGGGATGGCTGACGTCTGGTTGGCCGAGGATCCGCACCTGCAACGCCGGGTCGCGCTCAAGATCCTGCACCGGCGCTTTGCTCAAGACCGCGAGTTCGTCGAGCGTTTCCGCCGCGAGGCCGAGTCGGCCGCCGGGCTCTCGCACCCGAACATCGTCGCGGTCTTCGATCGCGGCGACGTCGAAGGCACCTACTACATCGCCATGCAGCTGCTCGAGGGGCGCTCGCTGAAGGAGCTGATCGACCAGGGGTTGACACCCGAGCGGTCGGTCAGCCTGATCCGCCAGGTGCTCGAGGGTGCCGGTTACGCCCACCGGCATGGCGTCGTCCACCGTGACCTCAAGCCGCAGAACGTGATCGTCGACGACGAGGGCAAGGCGACGGTCACCGACTTCGGCATCGCCCGTGCCGGCGCCTCGGAGATCACCCAGGCGGGCTCGGTGATGGGCACGCCGCACTACCTCTCGCCCGAGCAGGCCCAGGGGCAGGCGGTGACGGCCGTCTCCGATCTCTACTCGATCGGCGTGATGCTGTACGAGGCGCTGGCGGGCCGCGTCCCGTTCGAGGCCGACTCGGCGGTGGCGATCGCGATGAAACAGGTCTCGCACACGCCGCAGCGGCCCAGCTCGATCAACCCCGCGGTGACACCGGCGCTCGACGCCGCCGTCATGCGCGCTCTCGAGAAGGACCCGGGGCAGCGCTTCCAGAGCGCCGCGGCGTTCATTGCCGCGCTCGACGCCGCCGGCCGCGACCCGGAAGCGCACGGCGGCACGGCGGCCTTCGCTCCGCTGCCGCCACCCGTCGTCGCCCCAGGCGAGGCCATCGCCGCCGAGGAGGCCGAGGAGGAGCGAAGCCGACGGCGACTGACCTGGTGGATGCTCGCCGCGATCGCGGTCCTGATCGGCGCCCTGGTCGGCTTCTCGCTGACCCGCGACACCAAGACGGATGTCCCCGGCGTGACCGGCAACCAGCTCGGCGTCGCCATCGCCCTGCTCGAACAGAACGGTTTCAAGGTCGGCGACATCAGCCGTGTGCGGCGCGAAGTGGCCGCCAACACGGTGCTCGAGCAGGACCCGCCGTCCGGTCGCGCTTCGCTCGACTGCGCCTTTCTCAGCTACTTCTGTTCGAAGCCGAAGGTGGCGCTGACGGTCAGCTCCGGCCCGGGCAGCGCCAAGGTGCCGGGTGGCCTTGCCGGTCTGAGCCAGGACGAAGCGGTGGAAGCGGTGGAAGAAGCCGGCTTCGACGCCAAGATCGAAAGGGCCAACTCCGACCGGGTCGAAGCGGGCACGGTGATCCGCTCCGAACCCTCTGCCGGCACCGTCGCGACCCGCGGCTCGGCCGTCGTCCTCGTCGTCTCCAAGGGGCAGAAGCTGATCAAAGTCCCGGTTCTCGTCGGGACCCAGCGCTCGGTCGCCGTGCAGCAGATCCGCGGTCGCGGCTTCAGCCCGGGCGTCGAAGAAGAAGAAAGCGCCAAGCCCGCGGGTGAGGTGATCCGTCAGTCGCCCAGCGCCGGGACCGAACTGCCACGTGGCTCGTCGGTCTCGATCGTCGTCTCCAAGGGCGTCAAGCAGACGAAGGTGCCGAGCGTGATCGGCGAGGAACGCGGCGAAGCGGTGGAAGCCCTGCGCGCCGCCGGCCTCGAACCGACCGTGCAGGAAGAAGAAACCGAAGTCCCACAGCAGATCGGCCGCGTGATCGACCAGTTCCCCCCGCCGGGAACCGAAGTCGAACCCGGATCGCCGGTCACCGTGACCGTCGGCAAGCGCGCGGCCGAAGGCGAAGGCGAACCATCGGAATGACGGACCGCGGGCCTGTGGTCAGCCCAGCAGTTCGATATCGCTGATCTCGATCTGGTAGCGGCCTTCCTGGTCGCGGGCGGGGGAGGCCTTGGTGAACCAGAGGAGGAAGTAAGTAGACGGCTCGCGCACCGTCAGGGAGATTTCCTGGACGGCGGATGCTTCTTCGGTTTCTCCCACCGGTTCCTCCCAACCACTCAGGTCGGAGGGGGGACCCGCCGGCGCGGCGAAGGCCTGGGCGTTCCAGCCGGGAGTGGGGGTGCGGACGATCATCTTCTGCGGCGTAGCCGGTGAGCTCGTCGTCACGTAGACGCCGACGCCGGGGTCGGGGCCAGTCTTGGTTCCCGCGAAGGTTTCGGAGTCGTAGTGCTCGGTTTCCCAGGCCGTCCCGGTCGGGTCGCCGTCGGCGGCGAGTTCGACCTTGCTGCCGACCTCTTCGCCGTCCCCCTCGGGGTCGTAGTCGGTGGCGCTGACGATCGTCACGCTGCCGCCCTTGCCCTTGTTCGCCCCGCCGCCGCCGAAGCCACCCCCGGCGATCAGTTGCACGGCGACGAGAGCCCCGCCGCCGACCAGGAGCAGGAGGACGATCGCCGCCCATGACCAACGCCCTCGCCCCGACAGCTTGCGCTGCGGTGGTGGCACCGCCTCGAGCACGCTGGTCGCCTCACCGGTGGTCGTTCCCGCTCGCGCCGCCTCGACCTCGAGCGCGGTCTCGAGGTCGTCGATCATCTCGGCGACGCTCTGGTAGCGCTCATCCGGGTTCTTCGCCGTCGCCCGCTCGACGACCAGCGCCACCGCCGCCGAGCACTCCGGCCTGCGCCGCTGCACGTCGGGCAGTTCCTCGTTGACGTGTTTCATCGCCACACCGACCTGGCTGTCGGCGTGGAAGGGGACCTGGCCGATCAGCATCTCGTAGAGGACGACGCCGAGCGAGTAGACATCGGAGCGCGGATCGACGCCTTTGCCCATCGCCTGCTCGGGAGCGACGTAGTCGGTGGTGCCGAGCACGCGCCCGGTGGCGGTGACGCCGTCCTGTTCGAGCTGGCGCGAGATGCCGAAGTCGGTCAACTTGGCGCGCCCCTCCTCGTCGATCAGGACGTTCTGCGGCTTGATGTCGCGGTGGACCATGTTGCGCGCGTGGGCGACACTGAGCCCGCGCGCGACCTCGATGGCGTAGGCGATCGCCTCCTGGGTATCGAGCGCGCCGACGCGGGCAATGCGCTGCTTCAGCGTCTCGCCCTTGACGTACTCGAAGACGATGTAGGGATAGCCGCCGTCCTCGCCGGCGTCGATCACCGCGACGACGTTGGGGTGGGTCAGCTTGGCGACCGCGCGCGCCTCCTGGCGGAAGCGCTGCAGCTGGTCCTCCTGCTCGGACATCTCGCGGTGCATCACCTTGACCGCGACCGGCCGGTCGAGCGTCTCGTCACGCGCCAGGTAGACCGTCGACATGCCGCCACTGCCGAGTCTTGCCTCCAGCCGGTAGCGGCCGGAGAGAACGGTTCCGATCATCGAGCTGGAGGGCGGGGAGCTCATCTACGTCGTACGGATGATCCTTCTACCGCACGACCGACCCTCCTCGCTCCCGGATAGTGGCGCCGCATCGTTTCGACCGCCGCATCCTCGTCACCCGCGGCGACAACGCAGCAGAAGCCGCAGCCCATGTTGAAGACCTCGTGCATCTCCTCTGCGGATACTCCGGCACGCTCCTGGATCAGCCCGAAGATCGGCGGCACGGGGAGAGGGTCGTCGATCTCGTAGCCGACGTCGGCTACGAGGCGCTCGAGGTTCTTCAGACCGCCGGAAGTGATGTGGGCCAGACCGCGCACGTCGATCTCGGAGCGCAGCAGCTCGAGCACCGGCTTGACGTAGATCTCGGTCGGCTCGAGCAGCTCTTCGCCCAGGGGGCGGCCGAGCCGGCCCTCGGGGTCCTCGTCCAGCGACAGCCCCTCTAGCGCCGCCCGGGCCAGCGTAAAGCCATTGGAGTGGATGCCGGAGGAGGGCAGGCCGATCACCGGGTCGCCGGGCTGCACCGCCGCGCCGTCGATGATCGAGTCGAGACCAACCGTGCCGACGCACGTGCCCGAGAGGTCGACGCTGCTGACCAGGCTGCCGAGCTGGGCGAGCTCGCCGCCGGGGATCTCGACCCCCGCCAGCTCAGCGCCGCGCGCGAGGCCGATCCCGATCTCGTTGCATACGCCGGCGTCGGCGGTCGGGACGGCGATGTAGTCCAGCATCGCCAGCGGCTCGGCGCCGACGCAGATCACGTCGTTGACGTTCATCGCCACGCAGTCGATGCCGACCGTGTCGAAGCGACCAAGCTGCTCAGCGGCGAGCAGCTTGGTGCCGACGCCGTCGGTCGAGAGCGCGATCCCGAGCCGCTCGTCGAGCTTGATCACGCTGGCGTAGTGACCGGGCAGCGGCACCTGCCGCGAGGGCCGCCCCAACTCGATCGTCGCCAGCGCCCGCACCAGCCCGGCGACCGCGGAGTCCGCCGCCCCCTGGTCGACCCCGGCCTTCGCGTAGGCGTCGTTTTCGCTCACGCAGCCGATTCTTTCAGGTGGGTCGGGAGATCGGGGGCGGGCTGGAAGATGCACTCGCGCCCAATTTTCCGCCGGATGAGCAGACCGCTGCCGGCGAGCCGCGAGAGGTCCGATCGCGCAGTCTCATGACTTGGATGAACTCTAAGGACGACGGAGCTTGGCGAGCACCACCGCCGCCAGCGCCGCCCGGTACGCCGCATACGGCCACAGCGCGCGATCGCGCTCGACCAGGCGGATCAGGCGTTGAGAGGCGAGGGTGGAGACGAAGGACGCGGCGATGCCGACCGCCAGTGAGCGGCGCAGCTCGAGTGGGGTGCCGCGGCGGCGCAGGCGCTCGCCCTTGAGGATCGTCGCGCCGACGATGATCGGCAGGGCGACCGTGCGCGAGAGCAGGTTCGCCTGGTCGCGGGAGAAGCGCCGCCAGCGGGCTGCCGCCAGGGTGACGCCGTTGCGCGAGACGCCGGGGGCGAGCGCCGCCGCCTGGGCGATGCCGAGCGCCAGACCGTCGCGCGGGGTGGCGTCGCCACGGCCGCGCTGTTGCGGGCGCGTGTCGGCGACCAGCATCGCCGCGGCGCCGACGAGAAGCCCCACTGCGGTCGCCTTCGGTCCGCCCAGGCGCTGCTCGATCGGCCGCTCCAGCGTGTAGCCGACGACCGCGGCCGGCAGGAAGGAGAGGCCGAGGGTGAGCGCCCGCCGGCCGTCGAAGGAGCGCAGCTCTTCGAGGATCGTCTGCCGTTGGCCGATCAGCAGTGCCAGCGCAGCGCCGCCGTGGACCGCCACCTCGAAGCTCTTGCGCACCTCTGGGTCGAGCTGCTCCCAGTCCCAGCCCGCCAGCCAGGGGACGAGGACGATGTGGGCCGAAGAGGAGACCGGCAGCAGCTCCGCCGGCCCCTGGACGATCCCCAGCGCCAGCGCGCGGGCGGCCGGGATCCCGCCGTCGGCCTGCTCCGTCAAGCGCCGCCGCTGCTGCGGACGGGCTCGGGCTCGGCCGCTGCCTCGGTCTCTCCGTCCCGCCCCGCGCCGCGACGCCGCCGGCGGATCAGCAGGTAGGCGGCGCCGCCCACGATCGCGGCGAGGACCACGTAGTCGAGGTAGCCGAGGTTGTGGCGCCAGTGCTCCCAGTTGTCGCCGACGCCGCGGCCGACCAGGGCCAGCATCAACACCCAGGGGATGCAGCCGGCCAGGGTGTAGACCGTGAAGCGCCAGAAGGGCATTTTCGCCACACCCGCCGGGAGCGAGATGAAGGTGCGGACGATCGGGAGCATCCGGGAGAAGAAGACGGTGACGGCGCCGTAGCGCTCGAACCAATCGTCGGCCCACTTCAAGTGCTTTGGGCTGATGTGAATCAGCCTGTTTTTTTCCAGCAGGTCGAGGCGCCCGTAGTAGCCGACCCCGTAGGCGATCCAGGAGCCGACCAGGTTGCCGAGCACGCCCGCGGCGACGATCCCGAACAGCGTCATTTCTCCTTCGGAGACGCTGAATCCGGCGAACAGCATGATTGCCTCGCTGGGGACCGGGATGCAGGCCGACTCGAGGGTCATCAACAGGAAGACGCCGACCACACCCGCCGAGCCGATGAAGTCGGTGGCGACGTTGACGATCGGGTCGACGATCTTGTCGGAGAAGCTGGCGAGAATGAGGATCGGCATGCGCGAAGCGGGGATTGTAGGGAGCGGGCCGATCACCAACTAAACTCGGTAGTTCTCTATGGGTCGCTTGAACCATCCCGTCTACCGGACGCGGCTCCTCCAGGCGATGGCCGATGGCCTTCTCGTCGCCCTCGCCTACTACCTCGCCTTCCGGCTGCGCTTTCTCGACAGGAGCGATCTCCCGCACCGCTACTGGATCCTCTTCGCTCAGTCGGTCGGCTTCGTCGCGCTGATCGAGGTGACGGTGTTCGCCGCCTTCGGGCTGTACCAGAAGTGGTGGCGCTACGTCAGCGGCCGCGACTTCCTCACGATCGTCCGCGCCGTCGCCGTCGCCAGCGCGATCGTCGTCGTCCTCTTCACCGTGTTGAAGCCCTTCAAGCACGACCTGCCCCGCTCGGTCGCGGTGATGGACTTCCTCCTCACCCTCTTCCTCGTCGCCGGCGCGCGCCTCGCCGTGCGCCTGATCGTCGAGCGGCCCAGCCACGGCCATCGCCTGCCCAGGCACGAGGTGCTGGTGATCGGCGCCGGCTCCGGAGGCCAGATGGTCGTCCGTGAGATGCACCTCAATCCCAACCTGGGGGCGACCGCGATCGGCTTCGTCGACGACGACGCGCGCAAGCAGGGGATGCGAATGCTGGGTCTGAAGGTGTTGGGGACGACAGCGCAGATCGAGCAGATCCTCGACGAGACCGAGCCCGACGAGGTGGTGATAGCGATCCCCTCGGCGCCGGGGACGCTGCGCGCCAAGGTCGTCGCCGCCTGCCGCGAGCGCGAGATCCGCGTGCGCACCCTGCCGACCGTGTTCGAGCTTCTGCGCGGCGGCGTCCAGCTCAACAAGCAGCTGCGCGAGGTCCAGGTCGAGGACGTGCTCGGCCGCGACCCGATCGTGGTCGAGCTCGATCGCGTCGGCGCCTACCTGCGCGATCGCATCGTCCTCGTCACCGGCGCCGGCGGCTCGATCGGCTCCGAGCTCTGCCGGCAGATCGCCCGCGTCGGCCCGCGCCTGCTGGTGATGCTCGACCACGCCGAGGACAACCTCTTCCAGATCGACCGCGAGATGGTCGAGGAGCGCCACTGCTCCAACGTCGAGTCGGTGCTGGCCGACTGCAAGGAGCCGCACCGGATGTTGGAGGTGATGCAGCGC
>JASLJO010000139.1 GCA_030152505.1 Solirubrobacterales bacterium
GACGGCCAGGAATAGCCCCAAATAGAGAAACACCATGGGTTTCCGGCTCTACCCAATTGGACAAGAGCCAGGGAAACCTGCTCCGCTATAGATGTCTTCAGGTGGCAGGGCGGAGAGTGCCGTGACCCGAATTCGGTCGCATGCAGAACAGACCTCGCCTCACCTACGCAAACGTCGTCTCGACCATCGCCCTCTTCCTCGCCCTCGGTGGCACCGCGGCTTTTGCGGCAAGCAAGATCCGCTCCGGCGACATCGCCCACAACGCGGTCAAGTCCGCCAACCTCGCGCCAGGGTCGGTACACACCTCCAAGATCGTCAAGCGGGCGGTGATCAGCGGCAAGCTCGCCCTGGGTGCGGTGCGCAGCAACCAGATCGCCGACGGCGCGGTCGGCGCGGGGCAGATCGGCAAGCACGCGGTGGGCTCGACGCAGATCGGGAACGGCGCGGTCGCGCCCTCGAACCTCCAGTTCCCCGTCTTCTACGTCGTCAGCCCCAGCGGTGGCTCCGCTCCCGTGACCAACGGGCCCGACCCCTACCCGATAGACAACGAGACCTGGACCCAGAATCCGGGCGAGATCGAGGTCGTCTTCGGAGGCGCCGCGGCGACGCTCGCCTACGACGGCTCCGGGTCGGGGTCCTGCCGGGTGTTCTTCGAAGTCAACCTCAACGGCAAACAGGTCGGCGGCGGCGAAGTCTCGACCGAATCGACGACGCCCCAGCAGATCGAACAGAGCATCGGCGCCCAACCGCAGATCGATCCGCTCCGTCCGACCACGAACCATCTGACCGCGAGAACCAGCTCCAACGGAGATTGCACGCCGGAATCCACCATCGACTCGACCCGCTTCCGAGTTCTCGACTTCGGCTGAGCCTCGGTCAGCCCCTGGACCGCAAAACCTCACTCACCCTCAGTCGAGGGTGCGGCGACCGGCGAAGGCGTTGCCGAGGGTGACCTCGTCGGCATGCTCCAGGTCGGCGCCGATCGGCAGGCCGCTGGCAAGGCGGGTGACGGTGACCTGTCCGCGTAGCTGGTCGGCGATGTACAGCGCCGTGGCCTCGCCGGTGGTGGTGGGGTTGGTGGCGAGGACGACCTCGCGGACGTCGCCATCGGCGACACGGCGCAACAGCTCGGCGATCTTCAGGTCACCGGCGTCGATTCCGTCGATCGGCGAGAGCGCGCCGCCGAGCACGTGGTAGAGGCCGCGGTACTCGTGGGTGCGCTCGATCGGAATCACATCGGCGGGCTCCTCGACCACGCAGATCGAGGCCTGATCGCGGCCCGAGTCCTGGCAGATCCGGCAGAGCGGCCCCTCGGAGAGGTTGAAGCAGCGCTCGCAGAGGCCGACCTTCTCCTTCACCTCGCGGATCGCCGTTGCCAGAGCGGCCGTCTCCTCATCGGGGGCACGCAGGATGTGGAAAGCCAGCCGCTGCGCCGTTCGCCGGCCGATCCCCGGCAGCCGCGAGAGCTCGGCAACGAGACGGGCGAGCGGCGCCGGGCCCTCAGCGCTCACATGCCAGGGAGGCCGCCGAGACCCCCCATGTCGCCGGTGATCCCGCCCATCTTCGAGCCGGCCAGCTCCTGCGCGGCCCGCAGCGCCTCGTTGACCGCGGCCTGGACCATGTCGGCCAGCAGCTCCGCCTCCTCGGGGTCGATCGCCTCGGGGTCGATCGAGATATCGCGCAGGGTCATGTCGCCGCCCATCGTCACCTTGACCATGCCGCCACCGGCGCTGGCCTCGACCGTCTCCGCTTTGAGCTGCTCCTGCGCCTGCTCCATCTGCTGCTGCATCTGCTGCGCCTGTTTCATCAGCGCGTTCACGTCGAAGCCCCCCGGGCCGCCCCTCGTCATCAACCGACCTCCTCAGCGTCGAATTCGCTCTTGACCTTCTCCACCAGCGCCGCATGGTCGACCCCGTCCTCCGCGGCCTCAGCCGGGGGAGAAATCTCTTCGCCATCGAATACCGCGTACGCCGGGCGCAGCTTCTGCCCCAAGACAGTCTCGAGCGCCTGGGCCAGCTGTTCCCGCTTGTCCGGCGCTTCCGCCTTGCGCTTGTTGAAGGTGTGATCGACCGGGAAGCCGACGGTCACCTCTCCGCCGTCAAACGCAACCGGCCTTGCTCCCTCGAAGGTCGCCGCCAAGGCAGGAGCACTTTGAAGCAGCTGGTCCAGCACCGCGGGCCAGACGCGAACTACCTGCTCCAGGTCCAGCTCTCGGCCCGCGGGTCCTGTCGCGGCGGACTCTCCCACATGCTCGGACGCAGCTTCGCTGCGCCCGGTGTCTTCTGAAGCTTCCAAGCTCTTAGCGTCAGGCGAGGGCTCCTCTGCCGCGGGTGGCGGCGTAGGGGGGACCGGCGCCGAGGACGCTTTAGCGACCGCAGGGGCCGGTGGGTCCCCTGCGCCGACAGGACCCGCGGCCCGCGACGCATCCGTCCCTCCCTGCTCGAGCTTCTCGATGCGCCTGAGCAACCCCTCAGTCGACGGGTCGAGGTCCGGGCGAGCTGCTTTCAAGAGCGCGATCTCGACGGCCATGCGGGCGTCGTCGCCCTCGCGCACCGCGGTGAGAGCCTGCGACAGCTCGTCGATCGTGCGGACGAGGGTCGCGGGGCCTATCGCCTGAGCTTGAGCTGCCAGCCGACCCTCGTCCGTTGCGGTGACGACGAAGGTGTTGGGCACCTCGCCGACGGTCTGGGTGACCAGCAGGTGGCGCAGGTGGGCGAGCAGGTCGCGGGCGAACTGGGAGGGGTCGCGGCCCGAGCGGGCCATCTCCTCGACCCCGAGCAGGACGGCCCTGGGGTCTTCGGCGATCACCGCATCGACCGCACCGAAGAGCAGCTCGGCATCGGCGGCGCCCAACAGCTGCAGCGCGTCTTCGAGGCCCACCTTGTCGCCGCCGTAGGCGACCAGCTGGTCGAGCGTACCCAGCGCGTCGCGGAAGCTGCCCGAGGCGGAGCGCGCGATCGTCGCCACCGCCCCGTCGTCGACCTCGATCCCCTCGGCGGCGGCGACCCGCTGTAGCACCTCGGAGATCTGCTCCAGAGAGGGACGCTGGAAGTCGAAGCGCTGGCAGCGGTCGGCAATCGTCGCCATCACCTTGTGCGCCTCGGTCGTCGCCAGGACGAAGACGGTGTTCGGCGGGGGCTCCTCCAAGGTCTTGAGGAAGGCGTTCCAGGCCTCTTTGGTCAGCATGTGCGCCTCGTCGAGGATGTAGACCTTCCAGTGGCCGCCGGCGGGCGCGTAGGCGACCCGCTCGCGCAGGTCGCGGGCATCGTCCACCGAGCGGTTGGAAGCGGCGTCCATCTCGATCACGTCGATCGAGGTGCCGGTGGCGATCGTCAGGCACGATTCGCATTCGCCGCAGGGCGCGATCGTCGGCCCGCCTTGCTCGCAGTTGAGCGAGCGGGCGAGGATCTTCGCCATCGAGGTCTTGCCGGTCCCGCGCGAGCCGACGAAGAGGTAGGCGTGGTACACCTTGCCCTGCTCGACCGCGTTGCGCAGGGTGCGGACGACGTGCTGCTGGCCGACCACCTCGTCGAAGGAGCCGGGGCGATGGCGGCGGTAGAGGGAGGTCGAGTCGCCGGAGGGAGCCACTGTGTCTCAGTGTATCTGCGGCCCCGACGCGCCCTGTACGGTGCGCCGGTGAATCCGGGAGCCAGAAGGCTGATACCGCCCGCGGCCTGGGTCGCCGTCGTCGCGGCGCTGCTGCTGGTCATATTCCCGCTCGGCTTCCC
>JASLJO010000151.1 GCA_030152505.1 Solirubrobacterales bacterium
TCACGGTCGATTCCAATCCCGGCGATTCACTGGGGGCGGGTGTGGAAGGCGTGATCGGCGCCTCCGAAGACGGCTCCTACGTCTACTTCGCCGCCCGTGGCGCGCTCGCGCCAGGGGCAACCTCGCCAGGGGGACCCCCGATCAACTGCACAGCATTCAATGGCCCCGGCTGCAACCTCTACGTCTACCACGCCGGTGTGACGAGATTCATCGCACACGTCCCGAACGATGACCAGGAAATCTGGATAGGCCCTCCACCTATATCCCGCGTCGCCGCCGACGGCAGCGCGGTGCTCTTCAAGTCATACAGGCAGTTGACCGATTACGACAACGCTTCGGCCGCCTGTGGGAAAGGAGTCTGCCGGGAGCTCTACCGCTACAGCTTCAGCGAAAACTCGATCACCTGCGCCTCCTGCAACCCGACGGGCATAGCACCCCGCGGCGAACCCGAGTTCGGAACCAACAGCGCCACTCTCTTTGTCAAAGGCGCCGCCGCCGGCGGCTTCAGCCGCAACCTCTCATCCGACGGCAGCCGCATCTTCTTCGAGAGCCCCGAAGCTCTGGTCGCGAACGACACCAACGGGGTCAACGACGTCTATGAGTGGGAGGCCCAAGGATCGGGCAGCTGCGAAACCGAAAGCCAAAACGGCGGCTGCCTCTACCTGATCTCGACCGGCACGAGTCCCGAGCCGGCACAATTCTTGGGCGCCTCGGCCGCCGGCGACCACGTCTTCTTCCTGACCAAACAGCAGCTCGTGCCGGGTGATCAAGACCCGCTCGTCGACGTCTATGACGCTGGAATCGGTGCCGGCCTCGCCGCCCAGCACGAGCTCTCGCCGCCGACCTGCACGACCGCGGCCTGCCAGGAAAACCCCGCGCCGCCGCCCGATCAGACGCCGGCGAGTGCGACCTTCCAGGGGCCCGGCAACGCCAAGCGCTCCACCCCGGCACGCAGGTGCCCGAAAGGCAAGCGCAGCGTGAGGCGCAAGGGCAAGGCGCGCTGCGTGAGCAGGCGCCACCACAAGCGCCACGCCAACAGAGCAAACGTCAACCGTGGAGGTGCCAAGTGATCTCGGCAAAGCGAGTGCCCACCCGCAAGGGGCTTCGCCCCGCCGTCCTCATTCTCGCCATCGCCGCGCTGTCGGCGGCGTTGGTGCCCGCCGGTGCGAGCGCGGCGCCTCCGGGGCCGGCCTGGAAGGTCTCCACTCAGATTCTCTCACCGACCAACCTCAAACCCGGCAGCGTCGGCGAAGGCACCTACGCGATCGTCCTCACCAACATCGGCTCGAAACCCGCCACTGGGTTCACGGTCACCGACGAACTGCCCGAAGGACTCACCCTCAACCCGAAACCCGAAGCGAGCGGCCCCTTCTTCCAGATGTATGACGACGACGAAAAAGGGATCTCAAAAGGCGGCTACACCGGCTATCCCTGCGACATCGCCTCGGTCAGCTGCAGCGCCACCCGCGTGGTCCAGCCAGGCGAAGAGTTCTACATCCAGCTGCCCGTCGACGTGGCTCCGGACGCTCCGCCGATCGTGACCAACCGGGTGACGGTCACCGGCGGCGGCGCGGTCCCGGACTCCGACAGCGTGCAGACCAAGATCAGCGTCGAACCACCCCCCTTCGGCCTCGAGACCTTCGAAACCTCGATCCTCGACGGGGGCGGGGGCGCCGAGACCCGGGCCGGCTCCCATCCCTACCAGGTGCGGGTCGGCGCCCAGTACAACCTGGTGCACAAGGAGGGGGACCCGGTCGAGAACACAAAGAGCGTCATCGCCGATCTTCCCGCCGGCCTTGTGATCAACCCCGAAGCGAGCCTGGTGCGCTGCACCGAGGCCCAGCTGGTCGGCTCGGCGGAAAGGAAAAACCCCTGCCCCGACGCCTCGGCGATCGGCCTGGCCCACGTCACTGCGAACGCCGTCTCGGGCTATGCGTACCCGAGTCTCACCGCCCCCCTCTACAACATGGTGCCGACGCAGGGCGCCCCGGCCGTGTTCGCCTTTGACGCCGGCGGCTTCGGCATCTTCGTCCACCTCTTCGGCAAGATCTGCTCAGACGGCGACTACGGCCTCAGCTCCGAGACCCTCGACATCCCCCAGTTCGGCGGCGTCTCGGGCGTCACGGTCGAGCTCTGGGGCGACCCCTCGGACCCGAGCCACGACAAACGGCGCGGCCTCTGCGCCTTCAAGGGCCAGTCCCACGAAACGAAAAACTGCTCGGTGCCGCAGAGCAAAACCTCGTTGCTGACGATGCCGAGCGCCTGCTCGGGACCGCTGGAGTTCAAGTTCACGACCAACTCCTGGCAGAACCCCTCCCACTACATCACTGCCGAAACCGAAACCAAGGACGAAAACGGCAACCCCGCCGGCGTCACCGACTGCGAGAAGCTCAACTTCACCCCGAAGATCGAAGCGGGCCTCTCGACCGATCGAGGCGAGACGGGAACGGCGTTTGACCTGAACGTCGACTTCCCCAACGACGGCCTGGCCAACCCGACCTCGATCAACGAATCATTGGCCGAGAAAGCCGTCGTCACGTTGCCCGAAGGGGTGAC
>JASLJO010000156.1 GCA_030152505.1 Solirubrobacterales bacterium
CGGCCACATCGACGAGATCGGCCTCCACGTCACCTACATCGACGACGACGGATTCCTCTGGTTCGGCCCGATCGGGGGCTGGGATCCGCAGATCCTCGTCGGCCAGCGGGTTGAGGTGCGAGGGCGCAAGGCCCTCGTTCCCGGCGTCGTCGGCCGCAAGCCGATTCACCTGCTCGACGGCGACCAGCGCAAGAAGGTGGTCGAAATCAAGGGGATGCACATCGACATCGGCGCCGTCGACCGCGACGAGGCGGCGGCGCTCATCCGCGTCGGCGATCCGGTGGTGATCGCCGCCGAGCCTCTGCGACTCGCCGGCGACCGGCTCGCCTCGCGCGCAATGGACAACCGGCTCGGCGCCTACGTCGCGCTCGAGGCGCTGCGCCGTTGCCACGAGCGCGGCTCGCTCGGCGGCAGCTTCGCCGCCGTTGCCGCCGTCCAGGAGGAGATCGGCCTCTTCGGCGCCCGCACCGCCGCCTTCGAGGTCCGCCCCGACATCGCCGTGGCGGTCGACGTCACCCACGCCACCGACGCGCCCGGGATCGACGAGAAGGAGGAGGGCAGCCACCCCTTCGGCTCGGGCGCGGTGATCTTCCGCGGCTCGACCCTCTCCCCCAAGGTCTCCGAGCTCCTGATCGAGACCGCCGAGGCGGAGGGCATCGACTACACGCTCAGCGCCACTGGCCGTTCCTCGCATACCGACGCCGACGCGATCCAGATTTCGCGCGCGGGCATCCCCACCGGCCTGGTCTCGATCCCGCTGCGCTACATGCACTCGCCGGTCGAGCTGGTCGACCTCGGGGACCTCGAGGCAACCGTGGAGCTGATTGCCGCCTTCGCCGCGCGACTCGACGGCGACGTCGATCTCAGCCGCTGACTCAGGAGGCGCCGATAATGACCCGGTCGCGGCCACCGGCCTTGGCCGAGTAGAGGGCCGCGTCGGCGAGGCTGACGAGCTCGTCGGTGTCGACGATTCCCGGCGGCGCGACCGCGACGCCGATGCTGATCGTCACCTCGACCCCGATCGGCCGGCGCTCGCTCACTGCCTGGCGCAGGCGCTCGGCGATCTCGGCCGCGCCGGCTTTCCCCGCCCCCGGCAGGACGACGAGGATCTCCTCGCCGCCGACGCGGTAGATCGAATCACCGGCACGCAGCGCGGCACGCATCGTGTAGGCGACGTCCTGCAGCACCGCGTCGCCGGCGGCGTGGCCGAGCCGGTCGTTGACATCCTTGAAGTGGTCGAGGTCGCAGAGCAGCAGGGCGTGTGAGAGTCCCTCCTCTTCGCTGGTCGGCTGCCCGTGGAGCTCGCTGAGGCGCTGGTCGAGCGCGTTGCGGTTGAAGAGCCCGGTGAGGGGGTCGAGGGTCGAGCGGCGCCGGTGGGCGCGATCGGACTCGTTCAGGGCGCCGGAGAGGATCACCGCGCTCATCACCAGAGCGACGGCGGCGACCAGCTCCTGGCGGTGGGCGGAGGCGGTCGCGGGGTCGAGGCCGACGGTGCCGATCAACATCAGGACGACGATGTAGGCGGTGCCGAACGCGATCCCGCGTGGCTCGAAGCGTGCGCCGAGCGTCAACGCCGGCAGTGCGAACCACATCAGCACCGGGCTCTCAGCGCCACCGGTGACGACCACCGCGTCGAGCAGCAACAGCGGCAGGATTCCCCAGGCGGTCGCCACCCAGAGAGCCGGGTGGGTGCTGTTGCGCATGAAGCTGTCGGCCACGGCGAAGCCGGCCAGGCCGGCAAGCAGCGGCGCGATCCACCACCAGCCGACCTCGCTGCCGACCGAGGTAAGCGCCAGGGCGAGGATGGCAAAGCAGCCGAAGCGATAGGGCCGCAGCCGCAGCTCCATGTCGATCAGGCGCTCGCGGCGCACGTCATCGCGGATCTCCGCCAGCGAGTCCGTCACCGGCCTCTCTCTCTGAGCATCGGGCATTACCGCCTCGCATCGGCGCCGCGGGGCGGGGACTTGAGATTGCAGCTACTCGACCAACAGAAATTCCTTGTTCAGTGAGCTGAGATTGCGACAGCCGTCCTCGGTGACGACGACCAGGTCCTCGATGCGCACGCCAAGCTCGCGCGGGATGTAGACCCCGGGCTCGATCGTGACCACTTCGCCCGCCGCGAGCGTGTCCTCGGAGCGCGGCGAGAGCCGCGGCGCCTCGTGCACCTCGAGGCCGACGCCGTGACCGAGGCCATGGCCGAACTCCTCGCCGTGCCCCGCCGCCTCGATCGCCTCACGCGCGACGCCGTCGAGTGCCTCTCCCTCGATTCCGGCCCTGATCGCGCCGAGCGCCGCGGCCTGGGCCGCGAGCACGGTCGCGTAGACCTCGCGTGCCCGCTCGCCCGGCTCGCCGACAGCGTAGGTGCGGGTGCCATCCGAGCAATAACCGTCGAGCTTGGCACCCATGTCGAAGACGACCAGATCACCCTGCGCGATCGGGCGCTCGCCAGGCTCGGCGTGCGGCAGGGCACCGTTGGGCCCGGCGGCGACGATCGCCGGGAACGAGGGGTCGCCGCCGAGCTCGCGGATGCGCGCCTCGGCGGCGCGGGCGACGTCGCGCTCGCTGCGGCCGCCGAGGCCGCGCTCGATGCTCCAGCGCCAAACCTCGTCGGCCAGCTCGGAGGCGGCGGCGATCGCCGTCAGCTCAGCCTCGTCCTTGACCCGGCGCAGGCTCTCGACGGCGCCGCCGGCGGCCACCGGCTCGACCCCGTCGGCGAGCTTGCCTCGCAAACGCTCCAGCAGGCGGACGGAGACGTGATCGTCCTCGAAGCCGAAACGGCCGGAGAGGTGGCCGGCGATTCCGGCCAGCCAGTCATCGGTCACCGTCACCACCTCCCAACCCTCGACCTCGACTGCCGCCCGCTCGGTGTAGCGGAAGTCGGTAAGAAAGCAACGGATCTCGGGGCCGCAAACGCAAGCCCCATTCGTGCCCGTGAAACCGGTCAGGTAACGCACGTTGACCAACTCAGTGACCAGGATCAGGTCGAGCTCATGCTCGGCCAGCCCGGCCGCGAGGCGGTCACCGCGGTCCCTCATGCGTCGTCGGCGACGCCGAGCTCGCCCGCCAGCCTGGAGAGGGCGTCGCGGTAGCCGTCCGGGCCCTTGCCCGAAACCTTCTCCAGCACGAGGCCGTCGAAGACCGACACCCGGCGCCAGTCCTGGCGCGACTCGACGTCGGAGAGGTGCACCTCGACCGCGGGCAGACCGGTCAGCTCGAGCGCGTCTGCGATCGCGCGGCTGTAGTGAGTCCAGGCACCGGCGTTGATCACGATCGCGTCCGCCAGCTCGGGAGCGCGGTGCAGGTATTCGGCGAACTCCCCCTCGGAGTTGGTCTGGAAGAAGATCGTTTCCAGGCCGAGCTCGCGGGCCACCGTCTGGATCCTCATCTCCAACTCACTCAACGAGAGGCCGCCGTAGACCTCGGGGTCGCGCCGCTCCAGCACATCGAAGTTGACCCCGTGCAGGACGGCGACTCGGTTGTGGGCTGAGGTCACTCGTAGAGCTCCTTCACGGCGGCCTCGACCTTAGCCGGATCGAGGACCTCGCCGGTACGGGGCCTGCCGGGCTCGGAGAGGAGGACGAAGCCGACGCCGTCCGCGGTGCGCTTCTTGTCGCGCTGCAGGGCCTCGAGCACGGCGTCGGGCGCGGCATCGGATTCGAGCCTCACCGGCAGGCCATGGCTCCGCAGCTGAGCCTCAACCTCGTCGCGCAGCTCCCCCGCATCGGAGAGCCGCAATGCCGCGAGCAGGCCCAGGCCCACCGCCTCGCCGTGGCGGTAGCGGCTGTATCCGGTCGCCGTCTCAATCGCGTGGCCGACGGTGTGGCCGAGGTTGAGGACCTGGCGCCGGCCGCTGTCGCGCTCGTCGTCGGCGACGACCGCGCACTTGTAGCGAGCGCAGTCGAGGACGATGTCGACGAGGCTCTCGGGGTCGACCCGCTCGATCGAGCGAACCCGGTCCCAGAGGTCACCGCCCGCCAGCAAACCGGTCTTGAGCGCCTCGACATAGCCCGCCGCGAGCTCCTCTCCCGGCAGGCTCGCCAGGGTCGCGGTGTCGGCGATCACCGCCGCGGGCAGATGGTAGGCACCGACGTAGTTCTTTCCCTCAGTCAGGTCCACCCCGGTCTTGCCGCCATAGGCCGAATCGACCTGGGCGACCAGGGTGGTCGGTACCTGGACCACTGAAACCCCGCGCTGATACACGTGGGCGCAGAAGCCGGCCAGGTCGCCGACGACTCCCCCGCCGAGCGCGACGACGTGGTCCTCGCGGGTCATCCCGGAGCGAGCGAGGCCACTGAGAACCCGCTCGGCCTCGGCCATCGTCTTCGCCACCTCGCCCGGCTCGACCTCGATCGACCCCGCGAGCGGCTCGAGCCGCTTCGCGTACAGCTCCCCCACCGCTCTATCGGTTATGCAGAAGCGCCGACTCCCCAGCGGCCACCAATCCGCGTCCAGAAGGCCGCAACCGACATAGACCGGGTAGTCGCCCGAGGCGCTCGCGGCCCAGAGCAGCTTCGTCCCCTCCGGCAGCTCGGCAAGCGCCTGGATCGACGGCATCGCACGCGCGACCTGGCCGCGGTCGCCCTGCGGCACGATCACGTCCGCAAGCTCCTCATACAGCGGCAGTCGCACCGCGAGCAGCTCGGCGACGTCCGCGGCGCTGCGCGCCAGAGGACGATCGCTGCCCTCGATCCGCCGCCAGGCCTCCTCGGCACCGATCTGCAGCCAGACGACGACGTGACGGCCGAGTGCCGCTCGAACTCGCTCGGAAAGCACGCTGCCACCGCCGAGGGCGATCGCGCCGCCGTCGGCTTCCTCCAGCAGACCACCGACGACCTCCGCCTCCCGCGTCCGAAACCCCTCCTCGCCCAGTTGCTCGAAGGCCGCGGCGATCGGCATGCCCAGCTCGGCTTCCATCAGCTCGTCGATCTCGGTCGTCTCCAGACCGGCGTCCCGGGCCGCGGCGAGCGCGGTCGACTTTCCGGCACCCATGAAGCCGACGAAGACGATCGCGGGCCGGCTCACGCCGTCACCCGCGGAAGTCGATGCGCCGCTTGTATGCGTCGACGGTGGCGAGCACGTCGTCGATGTGGTCGCCGCCGAACTTCTCGCGGTAGCAGCGGGCGAGGGTGAGGCAGACCATCGCCTCTCCGACCACGGCCGCGGCGGGGACGACCGTGGAGTCGGTGCGCTCGCGCAGCGCCTGCGCCGGCTCCTTGGTCTCGGTGTCGACCGAGCGCAGCGGCTTGGTCAGGGTCGAGATCGGCTTGATCGCGGCCCGCACCGAGAGTGGCTGGCCGTT
>JASLJO010000257.1 GCA_030152505.1 Solirubrobacterales bacterium
CTTCGCTGGCCAAAGGCTTGGCGTCGGCCCTGAGTCCGTCGTCCCGAACCCGCGTCGCATAAGGCCTGCCCGGACAGGCCCCTCACGCAGGCACGTCGGCGCCGGTCTCGACTGGCCGTCCTTCGTCCCTCCAGGTGCCGACCCCGCCATAGGCGACGTGGATCGTCACGAACCCCTCGCGCTGCAGCACCGACGCGGCGAGCCCGCTGCGTTTGCCGCCCTTGCAGATCGTCGCCAGCGGCCGGTCTCGCGGCAGCTCGTCGAGCCTGCGTGCCAGCGCGCCATAGGGGATGTGGAGCGAGCCGGCGATATGCCCGTCGGCGTACTCGCCGGCGCTGCGTACGTCGAGGACCAGCGGCGGCTCGCCTCCATCCAGCATCTCGGCAAGTTCAGTCGGCCCGATCGGCTCGATCCGCGCGACCGGCCGTTCCTCCGCCCGCCAGGCGCTCATGCCCCCGCCCAGGAAGCCGTGCACCTTCAGGCCGACCGAGGCCAGCAGCTCGGCCGCCTCCAGCTCGTTCCCATCGGAGGCGGCGACGACGACCACCCCGCCGTCGGGCGGTACCACCTGGGCGACCTTGGTGGCGAAGCCGGTGTCGTAGGCGGAGGCGCTGATCGCGCCCGGGATGTGGGCCTCGTCGAACTGCTCGTTGGTGCGCGAGTCGACCGCGAAGGCGCCGGCGGCGATCGCCGCCTCGAAGCGGCGCGGCGTCAGCCGTGCGGGCGAGCTGATCGACTCGACCAGCGGACCGCGATTCAGGGCGACGATGTGCTCGACGTTGGGCGGCCGCTCGCCAATGCTGGCCACCGCGTCCTCGACGAACTCCGCTTCGTCACTCAGCCCGAGGGCGCGGTTGTGGTGTCGCTCGAAGCCGATCGTCGTCGAGGTCTTGAGGTCGATGCCGGAGCTGCCGCAGAGCGATCCGCCGAGGTGCGCAGGCCAGACCTCGACCTCGTCGGGCAGTGAGAGCAGGCGCTTGTGGAGGGAGCGGAAGATCCCCGCCGCTCCCTCGCGCGGCTCGACCGCCAGGTCGGGCCGGGCGACGTCGCCGACGAAGAGCGAGTCGCCGCTCAGCACCGCCACCGGGTCGCCACCGCGCTCGGCGTCGCGCAGCAGGAAGGAGGTGTGCTCGGGTCGGTGGCCGGGGGTGTGGATCGCCTCGATCGTGACCCCATTGCCCAGGGCCAGCGTCCAGCCGTCGGCGAGCGGCTCGTGCTCGTATTCGGCCTCGGCCAGCTCGCTGATGTGGATCGTCGCCCCAGTGGCCCGTGCCAGCCGCCCGTGGCCGGAGACGTGGTCGGCGTGGTTGTGCGTCTCCAGCACGTGCTCGATCCGCACCCCGTGCAGGCGGGCGAGGTTCACGTAGGGGTCGATGTCCCATTGCGGGTCCACCACCGCGGCGACCCCGGCGCCCGCGTCTCCCACCAGATAGGAGGCGCAGCCGAGGTCCTCGTGGATGATCTGTCGGAAGAGCAATGCGGCCTTCGGTAGCTTTTCTCGCTCAGAGTAGCGGCCAACGGAGGAGCCAAATGGGAGTCCCGGGAGAAACGTCGCTGGAGCGGGAGCTGACCGAGCTGCTGGAGGTGGAGCGTTTCGAGCCGCCGACCGAGTTCGCCGCCAAGGCACTTTTCAGCGATCCGGCGGTCTACGAGGAGGCGGCGGCCGATTCGCAGGCCTGGTGGCTGCGGCAGGCGACCGAGCTGCTCGACTGGACGAAGGAGCCGAGCGAAGCCCTCGACGAGTCGAACCCGCCCTTCTTCAAGTGGTTCGCCGACGGCGAGCTGAACGTCTCCGCCAACTGCCTGGACCGCCACGTCGCCGCCGGGCTCGGGGATCGGGTCGCCTACCACTGGCGCGGCGAGGAGGGAGAGGAGCGCGATCTCACCTATGCCGAGCTGCTTGCCGACGTGCAGCGCTTTGCCAACGCCCTGCGCGACCACGGCATCGAGAAGGGAGACGTGGTCGGGATCTACCTGCCGATGATTCCGCAGGTGGTGGTGGCGATGCTCGCCTGCGCCCGCATCGGCGCTGTCCACAACGTCGTCTTCGGCGGCTTCTCGGCCGAGGCGGTAAGCGAGCGGATGGAGTTCTCCGAGGCGAAGGCGCTGATCACCGTCGACGGCGCCCGTCGCAAGGGGAGGACGGCGCCGGTGAAGGCGAAGGTCGATGAGGTGATGGCCGAGGTCGACTCGATCGAGACGATCTTCGTCGTCGAGCACACGGGCGAGGAGTGCGAGATGCGCGACGGCCGCGACGTCTGGTTCGAGGAGGCGATGGCGGCCGCCGAGGCCGAGTGCGCCCCCGAGCCGATGAACGCCGAGGACCCCCTCTACATCCTCTACACCTCGGGCTCGACCGCGAAGCCGAAGGGGATCCTGCACACCACCGGCGGCTATCTCACCGGCGTCGCCTTCACCCACCGCTGTGTCTTCGATTTGAAGCCGGAGGAGGACGTCTACTGGTGCGCCGCCGACGTCGGCTGGGTCACCGGCCACTCCTACATCGTCTACGGCCCGCTCGCCAACGCCGCGACCAGCGTGATGTACGAGGGGGCGCCGGACTACCCCGACAAGGACGTGTGGTGGAGTCTGATCGAGCGCTACCGGGTGACGATCTTCTACACGGCGCCGACGGCGATCCGCGCCTGCATGAAATGGGGAGCCGAGTACCCCGAGCGCCATGACCTCGGCTCGTTGCGCCTGCTCGGGTCGGTCGGCGAGCCGATCAACCCCAAGGCCTGGCTCTGGTACCACAAGGTGATCGGCGGCGGGCGCTGCCCGATCGTCGATACCTGGTGGCAGACCGAGACCGGCCACATGATGATCTCGCCGCTGCCGGGGATCACGGCGACCAAGCCGGGCTCGGCGACGCAACCGCTGCCGGGGATCGACGCCGCTGTCGTCGATGAGGACGGCGAGCCGGTCGAGGCGGGCGGTGAGGGCCTGCTGGTCCTGCGCCGGCCCTGGCCAGGCATGCTGCGCACCCTCTATAAGGAGGAGGAGCGCTTCGTCGAGACCTACTTCTCGCGCTTCGGCAAGGAGACCTACCTGGTCGGCGACGCCGCCCGCCGCGACGAGGATGGCTGCTTCTGGGTGCTGGGCCGCATCGACGACGTTGTCAACGTCTCCGGCCATCGGCTCTCGACGGCGGAGGTCGAGTCGGCGATCGTCTCTCACCCGAAGGTCGCCGAGGCGGCGGTGATCGGGCAGAGCGACGAGGACACGGGGCAGGCGATCTGCGCCTTCGTCACGCTCGAGGGCGACCTCGAGGGTGACGACGAGATGGTCGCCGAGCTTGCCGAGCACGTTGCCGCGCGGATCGGCAAACTGGCCCGCCCAAAGCGGGTGGTCTGGTCCGGCGACCTGCCGAAGACGCGCTCGGGCAAGATCATGCGCCGCCTCCTGCGCGACATCGCCGAGGGCCGCGCGCTCGGCGACGTCACCACCCTGCGCGACCCCGAGGTGATGAAGGAGCTCGAGTCGAAGATCGCCGCAAGGCAGGACTCCGAAGGCTGACGTCAACCGGGCGCGCGGTCGTCGATCATCCGCTCGACCGCGATCTCGAGCGCCTCGAGCTTCTCGCGGACGCTGCGCAGCTCTCGCATCGCCGCGGCCTCGGCGCTCAGGTTCTCCTCCTCCAGCTCCCTCTCGACTTCGGCGATCTCGGGGCCGAGGAAGCGCTGGGCGATCGCGCCGGTGAGCAGGGCGACGAAGGAGATGCCGACGATGACCACGGCCACCGCCACCACCTCGCCCCCGGTCGTCGTTGGGTAGATGTTCGAGCCGAGCGTCGTCATCGAGGTGACCGCCCAGTAGATCCCGTCCCAGGCATTGAGGTGCTGGCTGTGTTTCTCGAAGCCGACGAAGAGGGCGCCGCCGGCGACCGCGGTGAGGACGGCGAGCAGCGCCGCGTAGTGCAGGCCGCGCAACGAGAACGCCTGGCGTGAGAGCTGGGCGAGGCGCAGCAGTCGCAACAGGCGCAGCAGTCGCAGGACCCGCAGGCTCTGCAGGCCGGCGGGCAGCACGGGCGGCGTGAAGAGGACGATGATCAGGTCGAGCGGGTGGTGGCGCAACCACATCCGGCGTTCCGGCACGACGGCCAGCATCACCACCAACTCGGTGAGGAAGGCGAGCCAGATGATCCAGTTGAGGGCACGGGCGATGTCAAGAAGCCAGCCGCCCGGGTGGGACTCGTTGATCGCCACCGCCGGGATCGTCAGCGACGCCGCGATCAGCATCGGCGTGTTGAGGATTTCGGCGACCCGCGTGCTGCGCGCGTCCATCCCCGGCTCGTAGGCGACCGGCTTCGCTGAGCACTGGCTGGCCATCCGCGCCTACTTCGACGCGCGCCGCCGGGTGCCTACCCGTGTACCTGCTCGGATGCGCCTTTTGCTCGCCATAGGAGCAAAAGGCCGCATCCGAAGATAGTTTGCTAAACTAATTATCAGGGCTAATGACTTTAGAGGCGACTGACACCGCACTCACCGACGCCGCCGCCAGGCTGCGGATGGCGATCGTGCGAACCTCGCGGCGGCTGCGGCAGGAGGCGGCGGGCGCGGTGGGCGAGCTGACGCCAACCGCGGCGGCGGCACTGGCGACGGTCGAGCGGCACGGGCCGCTGACGCCCAGCGAGCTCGCCGAGATCGAGCGGGTCAAACGGCCGACGGCGACGCGGACGCTGGGCGTGCTCGGCGACGCCGGCCTGGTCGAGCGTGCCCCCGACCCTGAGGACGGTCGTAGCGCCCTGGTCAGCATCACCGCCGAAGGACGGGAGCGGTTGCGCCGCCTTCGCGGCCGCAAGAATGCCTACCTGGCGCGCCGCATGCGCGACCTGCCGGACGCCGATGTCGCCACCCTGACGCGAGCCGCGGCGATCCTCGAGCGCATCCTCGAGGACGAGCGCCCGCCGAAGCGCGGGGTGCGGAGTTGAGCGCGGCGGTGCGGCGCAGCTTCGGCTCCCTCTCCGTTCCCAACTATCGCCGCTACTTCTTCGGCCAGGTCGTCTCGCTCTCCGGCAACTGGATGCAGACGGTCGCGGCCGTCTGGCTGATCCTCGAGCTGACCGGAAGCGGTGTCGCAGTAGGTCTCACCACCGCTCTGCAGTTCCTGCCGATGCTCCTTCTCGGCGCCTGGGGCGGCCTGCTCGCTGACCGTTTCCCGAAGCGCAGCCTTTTGATGGCGACCCAGGCGCTGATGGCGCTTCCCGCGATCGGCCTCTTCTCGGTGACTGAGGCGGGCGTCGTCGCGCCCTGGATGGTCTATCTCGCCGTCCTCGCCATGGGCATGGTCAATGCGGTCGATAACCCGACTCGGCAGAGCTTCGTCATCGAGATGGTCGGCCCTGACCGGGTGGTCAACGCGGTCAGCCTCAACAGCGTCATCGTCCAGTCGGCGCGGATCGTCGGCCCGGCCATCGCCGGTCTGCTGATCGCCGGGGTCGGCGTCGGTCCCTGCTTCGCCGTCAACGCGCTCACCTTTGCCGTGATGATCGGTGCGCTGTGGAGCATGGACCCGGTGCAGCTGCGTTCGGCGCCGGCGGCCGGGCGCGAGCCGGGCGCGATCCGCGCCGGCCTGCGCTACGTGCGTCGCACGCCCGAGCTGGCGATCCCGCTGGCGCTGATGGCCCTGGTCGGCACCTTCGGCTTCAACTTCCAGGTCGTCCTGCCGCTGCTCGCCACCTTCAGCTTCGACGGCGGCGCCGGCGCCTATGCGGCGATGGTCAGCGCGATGGGCGTCGGCTCGGTCGTCGGCGCTTTGATCACCGGTTCGCATGGGCGCACCGGCCCGCGCCTGATCGCCGCCGCCGCGCTCGCCTTCGGCGCGACTGCCCTGTTCGCCGCCGCGATGCCCTCGCTGGCGCTGGAGATCCCGATGCTCGCCCTGCTCGGCGCCGCCGCGGTCACCTTTGCCGCCGGCATCAACTCGAGCCTGCAGCTCGCGGTCGAGCCGGCGATGCGCGGCCGCGTTATGGCCCTCTACTCGGTCGTCTTCCTCGGCTCGACGCCGATCGGGGGCCCGCTCAGCGGCTGGCTCTCCGAAGCGTATGACCCACGCGTAGCCCTCTTACTGGCCGCCGTTTCGGGTCTCGCCGCCGCCTGGGCCGCCCGCGCTTCCTTCAAGCGGCTGGAGCCGCAAGATCCGCACACGACCGTGGTCGAGGTTAGTTGCGCTGGGCGAACCAAACCTCGACCACGGCCAGGATCGGTTGACGCTCAG
>JASLJO010000301.1 GCA_030152505.1 Solirubrobacterales bacterium
CCCCTTCTCTTCGATCCGCACCTTCTGCAGGTTCGGGTCGAAGCGCCGCTTGGTGGCGACCATCGAGTGGCTGCGGGACTGACCGAACGCCGGTCCCTTGCCGCAGCTGTGGCATACCTTGGCCATTAGATGACTGCCGCCCGATCCGCGTGCGCCCGGGGGCGCGCGCGGCCAAGCAGATCAAGGACGCAGGATGCAGCCTTTGCTGGTTGCAAAGGCAAACCCGAGGACGCAGATATGCGCAGCGCCGCGCGCGTCATCCGGGTGTGCGGGGGTTGGGTGGCAGTCATCTGAGGTCGTGGATGGTACAGGTCCGCCGTCAGCCGTCGCGGCCCTGCCAGCGATAGGGATTTATCGCCTGTTTGTGCAGCGCCATGCGGGCAACCGTGAGGGCGGCGTTGCGGCCCTGGTCGCGCTTGTCGCCGTTGGCGCGGGCGATCGCCTGCGCCATCGTGTCGCAGGTGATCACTCCGAAGGCGCAGGGCACGCCGGTCGCCAGCTGCACGTCCTGGATACCGCGCGCCGCCTCGGCACAGACGAAGTCGTAGTGGTCGGTCTCGCCGCGGATGACGACGCCGAGGCAGGCAACCCCCGCGTAGCGTTCGGTCGTCGCGTGCAGCTTGGCGGCAAAGGGCAACTCGTAGGCACCGGGGACCGAAATCTCGCTCACTGCCGAGGCGGGCACGTCGGCCAGCTCGAAGCCTTCGCGGGCCCCGCGGAGCATGCGGACCGCCAGGTCCTCGTAGAAGCGGCCGACGCAGACGGCGAAGGAGAGCGAGGAGAGGATCGAGCGCTCGCCGTCGTCGAAGCTCTCCAGGAACGCCCCCGGCTCAGCCATGCGCCGGCGCGCTCCCGTCGGCGGCGTCGCGCTCCTCCTCGTCGTGGATCATCTCCTCGTCGAAGGCGAGGCCCTGGTGGTGCAGCGCGTGACCCATCTTGTCGCGCTTGGTCCGCAGGTACGCCTCGTTGTGGGCGTTGGGAGTCGATTCGATCGGCACCTGCTCGCTGACCGAGAGGCCGTAACCCTCGAGGCCGACGATCTTTTTCGGGTTGTTGGTGAGGATGCGGATGCTGGTCAGGCCGAGGTCACCGAGGATCTGGGCGCCGATGCCGTAGTCGCGCAGGTCGGCGGGCAGGCCCAACTTGAGGTTGGCCTCAACCGTGTCCACCCCCTCCTCCTGCAGCTTGTAGGCGCGCAGCTTGTTGAGCAGGCCGATCCCACGGCCCTCCTGGGAGAGGTAGAGGAGGACGCCCTAGCCCTCCTGCTCGATCATCGAGAGCGCGGAGGCGAGCTGTTCGCCGCAGTCGCAGCGCATGCTGTGGAAGACGTCGCCGGTGAGGCACTCGCTGTGCACTCGGACCAGCACGTTCTCGGCGCCCGCGACCTCGCCCTTGACCATCGCCACGTGGTGTTTGTTGTCGACCAGTGAGCGATAGCCGACCGCGGTGAAATCGCCGAAGGCGGTCGGCAGCCCCGTGTCCACCACCCGCTCGACCAGCTTCTCGGTACGGCGCCGATAGGCGATCAGCTCGGCGACGGTGACCATCTTCAGGCCGTGCTTCTCGCAGTAGGGAATCAGGTCGGCGACGCGGGCCATCGTCCCGTCCTCGTTCATCACCTCGCAAATCACCCCGGCCGGGTTGAGGCCGGCGAGCCGAGCCAGGTCCACAGCCGCCTCGGTCTGCCCCGTTCGCTCCAGCACGCCACCGGGTTTCGCCTTGAGCGGAAAGACGTGGCCTGGCTGGACCAGGTCGCGCGGACTCGAGCCCGGGTCGACGGCGACCTGGATCGTGTGGGCACGATCTGCGGCGGAGATACCCGTCGTCACTCCCTCACGGGCCTCGATGGCGACCGTAAAGGCGGTTTGCAGCGGAGTCTCGTTCTTGGCCGCCATCAGATCGAGTCCCAACTCGTCGCAGCGCTCGGGGGTCAGCGCCAGGCAGATCAGGCCGCGGGCCTCCTTGGCCATGAAGTTGATCGCCTCCGGAGTGGCGAACTGGGCGGCCATCGTCAGGTCACCCTCGTTCTCGCGGTCCTCGTCGTCGCAAACGACGACGATCCGCCCCTGTCGGATCTCCTCGATTGCCTCCTCGATCGTCGCGAACGGGCTCTCGTCCGTCCGCTCCGACCTCGCTTGTCTCTGCGCCTCGGTCATCGCGTTCACGCCTGCTCCTTTCCATCGAATGGTGACATCAGCCGCTCCACGTGCTTTGCGATCACGTCACACTCGACGTTGATCTTGCGCCCCGGCCGGGCTTCGCCGAGGTTGGTCCGCTCGAGAGTCTCGGGAATCAGCGAGACATCTACCCAGGACTCGCCCAGTGCCGCGATCGTCAGGCTGGCCCCGTCGAGCGCGATCGAGCCCTTCTCGACGGCGTAGGGAAGCAGCTCGGGATCGAGCGCCATCCGCAGGCGGCGCGCGAAGCCATCCTCATCGACGGAGACGACCTCCCCAACGCCGTCGACGTGGCCTTGGACGATGTGCCCGCCAAGCCGGTCCGAGGCCTTCAGCGCCAGCTCGAGGTTGACCCGAGCCCCGGCCTCGGCACCGCCCAGCGCGGTCACCGCGAGCGTCTGGTTCATCGCCTCGGTCTCGAAGCCGCCGGCATCGACCGCGGTCGCCGTCAGGCAAACGCCGCTCACCGCGACCGAATCGCCCGGCTCGATCTCAACCGCGAGCGTGGTCGTGATCCGCAGCCGGGCGCCCTCGGCGCCGGAGTCGACCGACTCGATGGTCCCCACGTCCTCGATCAGCCCCGTGAACACCTCACCACTCCTTGAAGCGGGCCGTTATGAGCGTGTCCTCGGCGCCAGGCTCAACCGAGCTCACCCGCCTTCCCCCGGCGAGCAGGATCGGCGCGAGGAAGGTGCGCGACCCATCGATCTCGTCGGCCTCGGCGAAAGCGGCGGCGAGAGTGCGACCGCCCTCGAGGAGAAGGCTGGTGATGTCACGGCGGCCGAGGTCGGAGAGGGCAGCGCCGATGCCGTCGGCGACGATGATCTCGGCGCCCGCATCGCGCAGGGCGGCGCGTTTGTCGGCGTCGGCGTCCTGAGAGACCACAACGAGGACAGGCGAGATGTCGAGCGTCTGCAGGAGCCGCGAGTCGAGCGGCAGGCGCGCCCCGCGGTCGAAGACGACCCGCAGCGGCTGCCCCACATCCATTCCAGTGCGCTTTCCCCCCTCTATGCGTGGGAAAGGCGCACCGGAAGGGTCGGGGCGGGCGGTGAGGAGGGGGTCATCGGCGAGGACGGTGCCGATGCCGACGGCGATCGCGTCGGATTCGGCGCGCCAGCGGTGGACCAACCCCTGACTCTCGGAGCTCGAGATCCAGGGCGAGTCGCCTGCCGGGGTCTTGGTTCGGCCGTCGAGGGACATGGCGAGCTTCAGGGTGACCAGCGGCAGTCCGGTGCGGGCGTGCTTGCGAAACGGCTGGTTGAGCAGGCGCGCCGCGGTCGCCTCCTCGCCGGCCGCGAACTCGACCCCCACCCCACCGTCGCGCAGAATCCCCGGGCCACGCCCGGAGGCCTTCTCGCTCGGGTCGTCGGATGCGATCACCACCTTCGAGATTCCCGCCTCCACGATCGCCTCGACGCAGGGTGGCTGCCGCCCCTCATGCGCACAGGGCTCCAGCGTCACGTACATCGTCGCCCCACGAGGGTCCTCCCCTCGCTTCCGGCAATCCTCCAACGCCGCCCGCTCGGCGTGCAGATCGCCCAATTCAGCATGAAACCCCTCGCCGATCACTCCACCGTCCCGCACGACAACCGCTCCGACAAGCGGGTTGGGGCTGACGCGCCCCCGCCCCCCCTCCGCAAGCTCAAGCGCCCGCCGAAGCTGGTCACGATCCGCAGTTGTCAGCGACGCATCCATACCGATTGACGAGTCAATCAATGGTACTCCCCACCGTGGCAGAGCTTTGCTCCGCTATGCGTACATAACCTCGGCCACGGTGGGGGGAGGTGCGATCGGGTCGCGCGGATACCCTGACCGCCTCCCCATGAAGCTGATCATCCAAATCCCCTGCCTCGACGAGGAGGCGACCCTCCCGGAGACGATCGCCGCGCTGCCGCGCCGGGTAGAGGGCTTCGACGAGGTCGAGCTGCTGGTGATAGACGATGGCTCGACCGACCGCACGGTCGAGGTCGCGCGCGAGTGCGGCGTCGAGCACATCGTCCGCCTGACCAACAACAGGGGCCTGGCGGCGGCCTTCCAGGCGGGCCTCGACGCCTGTCTCAAGCTCGGCGCCGAGGCGATCGTCAACACCGACGCCGACAACCAGTACAGCGGCGCCGACGTACCCAGGCTGCTGGCGCCCATCCTCGCCGGCGAGGCCGACATGGTCGTCGGCGACCGCCGGGTGGAGACGATCGAGCACTTCTCGGGCCGCAAGAAGCGGCTGCAACGGCTGGGCAGCGCGGTCGTCCGCAAGGTCTCGGGCACCTCGATCGCCGACACCACCTCCGGCTTCCGCGCCTACAACCGCGAGGCGGCGCTCGGCCTGCTGGTCGTCGACGACTTCACCTACACCCTGGAGAGCCTGATCCAGGCCGGCAGGATGCTGGTCGCGGTCGACCAGGTCGAGATCGCCACGAACCCGCAGACGCGCGAGTCGCGCCTCTTCGCTTCGACCGGTGCCTACGTGCGCCGCAACGCGCTCTCGATCCTGCGCATCTACGCCCGCTACGAGCCCCTGCGAGTCTTCGCCGCCGCCGGCGCCCTCGTCGCCGTCCTTGCCCTGGCGGCCTGGCTGCCCTTCCTGATCGACTGGATCTTCAACGGCGACTCGAGCGGGCACATCCAGTCGCTGATCCTCGGCGCCGTGCTCTTCATCGCTGCCCTGCAGTTGCTTGCGCTGGGGGTCATCGGCGACCTGCTCGCCGGTCAGCGGGTGATGACGCAGCGCGTGTTCGAGCGGGTGCGCCGGGTCGAGCTCTCGCTCGGCGTCGAGCCCTCCCACTACGAGCGCGGCACGCCGAAGCGCTGATGAGCCTGCGCGGGAAACTCGGCGGCTCCAAAACGGGGCCTGCCGCCGGCGAGGGCTCCGCGACCGCCGAGTACGGCCGCCTGGCGAGCTTCCTGGCGATCGGCGTCGGCCTCACCGGGCTGATCACCTACGCCTACTTCCTGATCGCCTCGCACGTGCTCTCCAAGCCCGACTACGGCCAGATCACCGTGCTCTGGTCGGCCGTCTTCATCACCATCTCGACCCTCTACCGACCGATCGAACAGCTGCTCTCCCGCCACATCTCCGAGCGTCGTGCGAAGGGGGAATCGATCAGCGAGCCGATGCGGGTCGCCTCGACGATCCAGCTCGGCCTCTCGCTCTTCTTCGCGGTCGTCGCGCTGGTCCTGCGCGGGCCGATCCAGAACGACCTGTTGGAGGGCAACGAAACGCTCTACTGGGTCTTCTTCTCGGCGGTCCTGTTCTACGCGGCGAGCTACTTCGCCCGCGGCTTCCTCGCGGGCAGCCAGCGCTTCGGTCTGTTCGTCGCGCTGATCCTCTCCGAATCGTGCTTCCGCACGATCTTCGCCGTGCTGGTCGCGGTCAGCGTGCTGAGTGGACAGTCGGCGGTGGCGATCGGCATCGTCGCCGCCCCCGCGCTTTCGCTGATCGTCGTTCCCTTCGCCTTCGCCCGACGAGCCCAGACGAAACAGCGAGAAACGCCCGGCACGCCCGGACGCGAAGCGGAGGACGTGCCGTCGGATGCCGACTTCTCCTTTAAGAAAGGCGGCGGCTTCGCCGCGGGGGTGCTGGTGATCATGTTCAGCGAACAGGCGTTTCTGAACGCCGGGCCGCTGATCGTCCGCGGACTGCAGGGAGCCGCCGCGGCGGGCTTCATCTTCAACGTCCTGATGATCGCCCGGGCGCCGCTGCAACTCTTCCAGTCGGTCTCGACGAGCATCCTCCCCCACCTCACCACCCTGCACGCGAGCGACACGGCGGAGAGCAATCGTGAGTTCCACCGCACCGTGCGCCTGGTCCTGCTCGGCCTCGCGGCCTTCACCGCATCGGCTTTCGTCTTCATGGGTCTCGTCGGCCCGAGGGCGATGCAGATCGCTTTCAGCAACAAGTTCGCCTACGACCGGGCGGGCCTGCTGCTGGTCACGGTTGGCATGGGCCTCTACCTCGGCTCGGTGACGGTCAACCAGGCCTGCATCGCGCAGGGTCAGGTCCGGCGCGCCGCCGCCCGCTGGATCGGCAGCGCGGCCCTGTTCATCGCCTGGAACTTCGTCCCGATCGTCGGCGACGAGTTCCGCCGGGTCGAGGTCGGCTTCGTGCTCGCGGCGGGGCTTCTCTTCTCGCTCCTCTACTACGTCTACAGACGACCGCACGAGCGAGCGGAGGACGTGCCGATGCCGGGCTCGCCAGAGGAGCTGGAGGCTCGCCTGGCGGCGATCGACGAGCCTGCCTGATGGTTGTTTAGGGTCCATCGATGGGTGGACACGACGCCGAGCTGATCCTGATCGCCGGCGCCCTGCTCGCGGCGGGGATCCTCGGGGCGTTGCTCGCCGACCGGGTGCGCATCCCGGGCCTGCTGCTCTTTCTCGGACTGGGGATGCTCGCCGGCTCGGAGGGGATCGGCGGGATCGAGTTCGACGACACCGAGCTGGCCCGCACCCTAGGGACGATCGCCCTGGTGCTGATCCTCTTCGAGGGCGGCCTGACCGCCGGCTGGACGGAGATCCGGCCGGTGCTGGGAACCGCGGCCTCGCTGGCGACGATCGGGACGGCGGTGACGGCCGGCCTCGCCGGCCTCGCCGCGAAGTGGATCTTCGGCCTCGGCACGCTTGAAGGGATGCTCGTCGGCGCCGCCGTGGCCGCCACCGACTCGGCCGCGATCTTCGCCGTCCTGCGCCGCTCCACCCTGAAGAAGCGCCTCGCCCGCTCACTCGAGGGCGAGTCGGGGATGAACGACCCGGTGGCCCTGCTGCTGGTGATCGGCTTCATCGAATGGATTCAAAAGCCCGACTTCGGGGTGCTCGACATGGCCGGCCTGCTGGCGCTCAAACTGGCGCTGGGTGTGGCCATCGGCCTGGCCCTGGGGCGCCTCGCGGTCACCGCCCTCAACCGGGTGCGGCTGCCCACCGACGGGATCTACCCGGTGGCGACGATCGCGATCGCCGGACTGGCCTACGGCCTGGCCGAGATCGCGCACGGCTCCGGCCTGCTCGCCACCTATCTGACGGCGCTCGCGCTCGGCTCGAGCAGCATCCCGGCGCGCCGCACGATCGTCGCCTTCCACGAGGGCGTCGGCTGGGTGGCTCAGATCGGCCTCTTCATCCTGCTCGGCCTGCTCGTCTTCCCCAGCACCCTCGGCGACGTCGCCGCCGAAGGCCTAGCGCTGTCGGCGGCGCTGATCCTGGTGGCGCGTCCTTTTGCCGCATTCGTGGCGACCCTCGTCTCGCCGCTCGACCTGCGCGAGCGAGCGATGCTGGGCTGGGCGGGCCTGCGCGGCGCGACCCCGATCTGGCTCGCCACCTTTCCGGTCGTCGCCGGAGTCGGCACCGGACAGGAGCTGTTCTCGATCGTCTTCTTCGTCGTCGTCACCTCGACCCTGATCCAGGGGGCGAGCTTCGAGCCGCTCGCCCGCCGACTCGGCTTGACGACCGACGAGCCCGCGCTGCCCAGGCGGCTGCTCGAGTCCGGGCGCATCCGCCGCATGGGCGGCGACGTCGTCTCCTACCGGCTGCGTCCCGGCGGCGCCGCCGCCGGACACCTCGTGCGCGAGCTGGGGCTGCCCCGGGAGGCGCTGGTCAATGTGATCGTCCGCGACGGCAGGGCGATCCCGCCGCGCGGCTCGACCGAGGTGCGCGAGGGCGACGAGCTGCACATCCTGGTGCGCGGCGAGCTGCGCGAGGAGGTCGAGGAGCTGACCCGGCAATGGCACAAGGGACCGGTGGGCAAGCCGCCGCCCGAACCCGTCGCGCGCCGCGGCTCACAGGTCTTCACGGTGCGCCCCGCCGGCGAGATCGCCGATCCCTCCTCGCCCGGGGAGATCAACGGCGTCGCGGTAGCCGCGATCCTGCGCAGTCGCCGCGATCGTGGCAGCGCCCTTGCAGTGCTCGCCGACGGCCGTTACGCGATCACGACCGAAACCCTCATTGCGATGGGCAGCCGCCAAGCACTGGCGCGCTGGTGCGAGCGCCGGGCTGAGCGTGCCGGCGACGACCCCGCCGAGCGGGCCTGGTGGCAGGAGGCGATCGGCGCCCTCGTTGCGAGAGGTTAGGCGGCGTCCGCCGCGGCGGCGATCGCGGCGTAGGCGGCTGCGGGGTCCTGGGCGCCGAAGACGGCCGAGCCGGCGACGAAGAGTGCGGCGCCGGCTTCGGCGGTCGGCTTCGCGGTGGCCTCGTCGATGCCGCCGTCGACCTCGATCCTGGCCGGCCCGACGACGTCGGCGAGGCGGGAGATCTTGTCGACCGAGCCCTCGATGAAGGACTGGCCTCCCCAACCTGGGTTGACCGTCATGCAGAGGGCGACGTCGGCGTGGCCGCGCAGCTCTGTCAGAGCCTCAGCCGGCGTGCCGGGATTGATCGCAACCCCGGCCAGGCAACCCAGCTCCCGGATCGCGGCGAGCGTCCGGTTGGCGTGCGGCGTCGCCTCCTCATGGAAGGTGATCGAGTCGGCGCCGGCTGCGGCGAAAGCCTCGATGTGGCGCTCCGGCGCCTCGATCATCAGGTGGACGTCGACCGCTCCTCCGGCAGCATGCACGCGATCGGCGATCGAGGACGCGACCAGCGGCCCGATCGTGATCGGCGGCACGAAGTGCCCGTCCATGACATCGAAATGGATCACCCGCGCCCCGGCAGCCATCACCTCGTCGATCTGCTCGCCCAGCCGGGCGAAATCCGCCGAGAGGATCGAGGGCGCGACCCGACGCTCCGCCAGCAACTCCGCCATGCGCTCGCTCATATCGGCCTCAGCATCGAATGGCCACAGGTCTGGCAGGTCATGTCCTCGGTGGTGCTCATCCGGGCGATCGTCTGGTGCTCACCGCAGTTGGGGCATTGCGAGACCAGCTCGAAGCGGTGCAGACAGTACACGCAGCGGAAGCGGCCCGGAAGCTGGGACGGGCGCAGCCAGGGCTCGCTGCAGCTCGGGCATTTCGCGCGCTTCAGCACATCAATCATCCTTCCTCAAGCGGCAGACGAAGAAACCCGTGGTGCGATCGCGGTCCGGGCGGAGCTGCAGGCAACGGCGGTCGTGGGGAGAGGCGAGCCCGGGTGCGAGCGCGCCGAGATCGTCGACGGCGAAGCTCGCAACCCCACCGTCCCTCGCGGCATGCTCCAGCGCGGCCACCTGCTCCTCGCCCTCGCGGCGCGAGATCGTGCAGGTCGAGTAGACGAGCGTCCCGCCCGGCCGCAAGAGCTCGAGGCCGGCGGCGAGCAGCCCGGCCTGCAGCTCGACGAGGCGCTCGATCGCCTTCGGGGACTTGCGCCAGCGGGCGTCGGGGCGCGAGGCGAGGGCGCCGAGGTCCGAGCACGGCGGATCGACGAGCACGCGATCGAAGCCCGCCGGCATCGCCGGGGCCGTCGCGTCGGCCTCGATCACGGTGACGTTGCGCAGGCCGAGCCGATCCGCCTGGGCGGCGACTTCGGCCGCCCGTGCCGGGTCGCGCTCGAAGGAGATCACCTCACCACGATCTCCCATGCGGGCGGCGATCTGCCCCGTCTTGATGCCGGGGCCGGCGCAGAGGTCGAGCACGTGCTCGCCGGGCCGCGGGTCGAGCAGCTCGACCACGGCTGCGGAGCCACGGCTCTGCGGGGTCAGCTCACCGGCGGCGATCCGGCGCGGTATCGCATCGCCCCCGCGCCCTTCGACGATGATCTCCTCCGCTGCAGCGAGCGGCCACTCGCCCTCGGCGGGGCGGGCATCGACCCCATCGGACCGCAGGCCGGAGAGGGCCGCGGTGCGGTCGGCGCGCAGAACATTGACCCGCACCGCGAGCTCAGCCGGCTCGTTGCAGGCGGCGAGCAGGGCGCGCGCCGACTCGGCCCCCAGCTCCCCCCACCACATCTGGGCCAGCCAGAGGGGCGCCGAGTGCGCGGTCGCGGCGCGCTCCGGCGTCGAATCGTCGCCGAGAAGGGCCGCCGTGAGCCGCTCGCGCTCGCGCACGGTGCGACGGAGGACCGCGTTGACGAAGCCGGCGGCGTGGCCGGCACCCGCCTTCACCAGCTCGACCGTCTGGTCGACCGCGGCGTGGTCGGGCGTGGCGTCGGCGAAGAGCAGCTCGTAGAGACCGAGGCGGAGCGCCGCGAGAACGGGCGGGTCGAGCAGGCGGATCGAGCGCTCGGCCAGGCGCTCGATCGCCACGTCGGCGGTGCCGCGGCGCTGCACGGCGCCGTAGGCGAGCCGCTGCGCCTGAGCGCGCTCGCGGCCACCGAGGCCCTCGCGGTCGGCGGCTTCGCGGAAGAAGCGCTCGGTATGGGCGTCGGCCTCGAAGGTCGCCCGGATCGTCTCGAAGGCGAGCACCCGGGCCGGCGAGACACTCACAAAGGTTCCCGCTTCGCTCCCGGCGCGAAGAACCAGATATGCACGCTTGGTCGCTCCGCGCTCACAGTACGGGCACCGGGTGGCCGCGCAGGTAGGCGTCCGCCGCCATCGGCTTGCCGCCCGGCGGCTGCACGACCTCCAGCCGCAGGGCACCGCGCCCGCAACCGAGCAGCAGCGCCCCCCACTCGGCCTTCATCTCGCCCTGCTTGACGTTGACGTCGACCGCCCGCGCCCGCTTCACACCGAGTCGGCTGTCCTCGCCGAGCTCGATGTAGGCGCCGACATGCGGCGTCAGGGCGCGGACCGTTCGCGCCAGCTCGGCCGCCGGACGGCCGGGATCGAGGCGCCGTTCGGAGGCCTCGATCTTCTCCGCGTACGTCGCCTGCTCGTCGTCCTGCTCCTCGAAGCCCAGCTCGCCGCGCTCGAGCAGATCGAGCGCCTCGATCAACAGCTCGCCACCGATGTCCGAGAGCCTGCCGGCGAGGCTCTCGAAGTCGTCCTCGGGTCCCACCGGGATCTCCTCCCGCAAAGCGACTGGGCCGGAGTCGAGGCCGGCGGTCACCCGCATCAGACTGACCCCGGTGCGCTCGTCGCCAGCCATGATCGCCCGCTCGATCGGCGCCGCACCACGCCAGCGCGGCAGCAGCGACGGATGGACGTTGAGCAGCGGCCATTCGGAGAGCAGCGGCTCGCGGATCAGCTGGCCGAAGGCGCAGACGGCCACCGCCTCGGGCTCGGCCGCGCGGATCCGCTCCAGCGTGTCCTCGCCGTTGACGTTCTCCGCCTGTAACAGCTCGATGTCGAGCTCGCCGGCGACCGTGACCGCGGGCGGTGGCCCACTCTGGCGGCCGCGGCCCCTGGGCCGGTCCGGTGGGGTGACGACCAGCAATGGCCGGTGCCGAGACCCGGCCAGGCGCCGCAGCACGGCGGCGGCGAAATCCGAGGTGCCGAGGTAGACGGTCTTCACGCGTTGGTGTGGGGCTCGCGGTGGTGCTCTTCGTACTCGCCCGCCTCCTGGTCTTCGGCCGGCGGGGCGTAGCTGCCGCCTTCACGCAGCGCCCGCAGTGCGGCCTTGCGCTGCTCGCGCGGAGCCCGATCGAGGATGAGGACGCCGTCGAGGTGGTCGATCTCGTGCTGGAGAACGCGCGCCTCCAGGCCGGAGGCGTCGATCGCCACCCGCTCGCCCTCGACGTCGAGCCCACCGACGCGGACGTGCAGCGAGCGCTCGACATCCATCGCCACCCTCGGCAGGCTGAGGCAGCCCTCCTCGGCGACGACGAGCTCGCTGGAGAGCCACTCGACCTCGGGGTTGACCAGCCCGGTCGGCTCGCTGTCCGGCCCCACCTGGAAAACGAGGATCCGGCGCAGCAGGCCGAGCTGGGTGGCGGCCAGGCCGACCCCCATCCCGTCGCGCATGATCGCGGTCATCCGCTCGACCTCCGCCCCCAGCTCCGGGCCGAAGTCGAGAACGGGTGAGGCCTTGCTCTTCAGCACCGGATCGCCGAACTTGACCACCTGCGCCAGTGCCTCTTCCCGCCGCTCCACCAACTCGGCTTCGAGCCGCTCGCGCTCGGTCTCGTCCTTTACGACCCCTTCGTTGCTCACGAGAGCGATTGTATGGATCGACCTGGGCCTACTGGGGGTCGACGTCGACGCCGATCGCGACGTCCTTGAGCGAGCGGTCGGCGGCCAGCCGCTCGACCACGGTTCGGATCGCGGCGACCGTTCCCTCTCGGTCCTCGGCCTTGGTGAGGAGGCGACGGCGATAGCGGTCGCGGACGCGGAACATCGGCGCCGGGCCGAGCAGCTCGGCGTCGCCGGGGAGGCTCTCTCTCAAAGCCTCCGCCAGCTTCACTGCCGCCGCATCGACCCGCGGCTCGGCCTCGGACCGGAGCACGACGCGGACGAGATGGGAGAAGGGCGGGTAGCGCAGCGCTCGGCGGCGCTCGACCTCCTCGGCGAGGAAAGCGGCTGAGTCGTGCGCCGCCGCATGGGCGATGCTCGGCGCCTCCGGCGCCAGAGTCTGAACCACGACCTCTCCCCCCGCCGCACCGCGGCCGCTGCGACCGGCGAGCTGAGCGACCATGGCGAAGGTGCGCTCGCCGGCGCGGAAGTCGGGGAAGCGCAGGGTGGCGTCGGCATCGACGATCGCGCTCAGCGTTACCTCGGGGAAGTCGTGGCCCTTGGCCACCATCTGGGTGCCGACCAAGACGGCGCTCTCGGCCTCGCCGAAGCCGGCGAGGATACGGGCGTGGGCGCCTCGCCCGCCTGCCGTATCGGAGTCGAGGCGGAAGACCGGCATCGGCGCCAGCCGCTCGGCGAGAAGGGCCTCGACCTGCTCCGTCCCCGCACCGGCGCGGGAGAGAGTGGTCGAACCGCAATCCGGGCATGCACGCGGCAGCTGCTCCGAATGGGCGCAGTGGTGGCAGACGACCCGCCTCGCATGACGATGCACGATCAGCGAGACGTCACAGTGAGGGCATCCCCAATGCCGCCCGCAGGAGCGACAGGTGAGCCAGGGGGCGAAGCCGCGGCGATTGACCATCACGATCGCCTTGGCACCCGCGTCGCGGACGCCGGAAAGCGCCTCCCAGGTGGCCGGGTGCAGCGGCCCCGAGCGGGGGGCGGCATCGCGCATGTCGAGCACCTCGACCGGCGGCATGCCGCGGCCGTCCACCCGGTTCGGCAACTCCAGCCGCGGCAGCTCCAGCCACGACTCCGGCCGCGGCGTCGCGGTACCGGCGACCAGCACCGCGCCACATTCCGTCGCCCGCCGCCGGGCAACGGTGCGGGCGTCGTAGCAGGGGTCGCCCTCCTGCTTGTAGGAGGAGTCGTGCTCCTCGTCGATGACGATCAGGCCGAGGTTTCGCACGGGTGCGAAGACAGCCGAGCGCGGCCCGACGCAGACGTTCGCGTCACCACTGCGCAGGCGCCGCCACTCGTCATAGCGCTCGCCCGGCGAGAGGGCCGAGTGAAGGACGGCGAAGCGGTCGCCGAGCCGTGCCCGGAAGCGGGCCACCGCCTGTGGGGTGAGGCCGATCTCGGGGACGAGGACGATCGCCCCCTGCCCCCCGGCCAGGGCGGCCTCGACCGCCGCCAGATAGACCTCGGTCTTGCCCGAGCCGGTGACGCCGTGCAGCAGCAGCCTGCGCGGTGCCTTGGCCTCGCCATCCAGCGCGGCGGCGATCTCCTCGACGGCGCGTCGCTGCTCATCGAGCAGGCGCGGCGTCTCAACCGCCGCCCCCATCCGCGTCTCCCCGGGCCGCCGTCGCAACCGCGACTGGCGCGTCGAGATCAAGCCGCGCTGCTCCAGCCGTCGCAGCACCTGCCGGTCCGCCCCGATCGCCGCCGCCAGCTCGCCCGCCGGCATCTCGCCACTGCCAAGCGCCTCGAGCACGGCGCGTTGCTTGGCGCCGAGGCGGCCGCCGCTCGACAGCGCCTCAGTGCCCGCCGCGGTGATCGCCGCCCGCAGCTCGGTGCGCGAGCGGACCCGCTGGCCGCCGACCCCGGTGCCCGGAGGCAGCACCAGCTGCAGCCCCCGCGAGGGGGTCGAGCAGTACTCAGCGGCGACCCAGAGGCCGAGGCGGACCAGCTCGGCTGGAACGCCCGCCTCGAGCGCCTCGATCGGCTCGGCAAGGCGCTCGAGGGGCAGCTCGGACCGCTCGGCGAGGCCGACGACGACACCAAGCGTGCGCCGCCGGCCGAAGGGCACGCGCACCACGCTGCCGACCTCGAGGTCGGCCATCTCCGCCGGCAGGCGGTAGTCGAAGGGCCCGCGCAGGGCGCGGGCGGTGGTCAGCGGCTCGACCTTGGCGATGGCCATCCGGCTGAAGTTATGGAGAGAGGCGGACGACCGGGATATCCTGCCCGGCGGTGGCACTAAACCTCAGTCCCGGCGAGCAGGTGATCTTCCAGGGCCATCCGTCCTGGCGGGCGATCCTCGGCTTCTACCTGAAAGGCGTCCTGATCGCCGCGATCGCCGGCGTGATCGCCAAGCTCGTCGGCGCCGGCGGCGGCACCGTCTTCCTCGTTGTCCTCGTGATCATCGCGCTCACCGTGCTGGTCGGCTTCGTCAAGCGCGTCTCGACCACCTACACGATCACCAGCCGCCGCCTCAACATCAAGCGCGGCATCGTCTCGCGCGAGGTTCAGGAGACCCGTCTGGAGCGGGTGCAGAACGTCAACTACCGCCAATCGGTCTACCAGCGACTGACGCAGATCGGCGACGTCGACTTCGATACCGCCGCCACCGACGACTACAACTTCGTCTTCGCCGGGGTCGCCGATCCCGCCGAAGTCGTCCACCGCGTCGACCAGGCTACGGGCGCGGCTTCCTCAGGTACGCACGGCCTCGGTGAGGCTCAGCCTCCCGCCTAGGCGGGAGCTGCATTGGCGGAATCCGCCGCCGCGCGCAGGGTGTCGGCGCGGTCGGTCCTCTCCCAGGTGAAGTCCGGATCCTCGCGGCCGAAATGGCCGTAGGCCGCCGTCTTCTGGTAGATCGGGCGGTGCAGGTCGAGGTAGCGGCGGAAGGCGCCGGGTCGCAGGTCGAACTCGGCTTCGACCAAGCGTGAGATCTCCATGTCCGGCAGCTTGCCGGTGCCGAAGGTCTCGACCATCAGCGAGACCGGATGGGCGACGCCGATCGCGTAGGCGACCTGCACCTCGCAGCGCTGGGCCAAGCCCGCCGCGACGACGTTCTTGGCGACGTGGCGGGCCGCGTAGGCGGCTGAGCGGTCGACCTTGGAGGGGTCCTTGCCGGAGAAGGCGCCGCCGCCGTGGCGGGCCATGCCGCCGTAGGTGTCGACGATGATCTTGCGACCGGTGAGACCGGCGTCGCCGACCGGGCCGCCGATCACGAACTTGCCGGTCGGGTTGACGAGGAAGTGCTGGCGCAGCTCA
>JASLJO010000007.1 GCA_030152505.1 Solirubrobacterales bacterium
GCCCAAAATGGAGGCGATGCGCGCCGATTAGCGGCGTTTTCGGTAGGTCCCGGCTCGCTTTAGGCCAGCGGCGGAGCTACGGGCGCCGCGCCGACATAAGCAAAAAAGCCCCGGCGGCGCTGGAACGCTACGGGGCCGGCACCGAAGCCTGAACTTCGATGCAACACGGAAACGGTACTCGCCGTTGCCCTTTTTGCGGGCGGCATCGAGGCCGGCTTCGGTGCCCTACCGAGAGGAGGGGGCGTCAGTACCCGCCACGACGATCACGCTGGTCGGCGCCCAGCATGAGGCGGAGGCTCCGACGCGGCGGCTCGGAGCAGCCTCGTGAAAGCGGGAAGATGCTGATCGCGGCCGGGGATGAAGAGGGCGATCATGATCGAGGCGCTGGCTGGCGACGACGACATCCACTTGTTCGAGTCAGGCTTGTCTTGATTGGGACGTCGAAGCCAAATTCCTCCTTCCTAGTGGAAGGGAGCCGGTCAACCCATGCCGCGAAAGACGAAATGCGCGAGATCAGCTTGGACCGGTGTGATCCTTGGCCTGTCTCACCAGCTTGCGATGTTCTGAGAGGATCGAGCGGAGGGTGTTGAGCGTGAGCAGAATCAGGAGGCATCCTCCGATTTTGAACCCGCGCTTCACCGGGTCCTGGTACGCCACCGCCCACCCGATCCCGAACAAGAGCGATCCCGTTGAGCCGATGATGGCCAGCCATGCCGTCCTGACCGTCGATGGTTCCAGCGGCTCCGTGAGCGGCTTCCTGATCCTTGGAAGCTTCACGATTGGCGGCAGCGTAATGGTGCCTGAGCGCTCAGATAAATACTGCTTAATGAGGTCATCAGCATCACAATCTCGATACAACTTCGACACCGCCTGACGCTCCTGGCCCTCCCGGTCGACGGCGGCGGGGAGGGCCGACGCGATCGACGCCGAGCTGGCGCCTCCATTTTGGGCACTAGTGCCCAAATGACGCCGGTGCACGGCGACTGGCGGTCGCTCGGCTCGGGCTCGCTCTAGCGCCGCGGCGGAGCTTCGGTCGCCGCCGGGATAAGCAAGTGCACTAGGGGCGCTGGAACGCCCCGGGCCGGCACCGAAACCGCAACTTCCATGCAACGAAACGGTATTCGCCGCTGCCCTCTTCGGTGCAAGCGTTTACCGGGGATCCTTCTCCTCGATGACATTGGCTGGTGGGCAGGCGACCCACGCGAGGACTTCGAGGAGAGTTCGCTGCGGGCTACGACCTGACCATCACCTAAGACGACCCGGCGCGGCAGAGCCACCGCTCGGCGATCGTGATCGAAGAGGTGGCCCAGCGCGGGTGAGCCCTACGAAGCGGGTGCGCTACGCCTTCTGCGAGGTGAACGCCACCTAGTCGCCAGCCGGTGGCGGCTGCGTCGCCTCGGCGAGGTCGCGGAGATCGCGCAAGCCTATCCCGATCAGGCGGTCGACCATGTGCTGCGCCTCCGCCCTCACGACGGGGTCGGGGTCCCCCAGCGTGAGGGCGAGTAGTTCGCGGATCTGCTCGCGCGAGCCGAGCGGCGTCCAACGGTTGCGCTCGGTCTCCACCATGCCGCGCAGTACGGCGAGAGCTGAACGGGGGTCGGTCTCCGCCAAACGCGGAAGCGCACCATAGGCCGAGAAGTCCGGGTCGAGGGGGATGCCGCGGCCAAGCACCGCGAGGGCCTGCTGTAGGAGCCAGGCCGGGTCGAGGTTCGGCGCCGGGAGCCAGGCGCCGAAACCGTCCAGTACCTCCCCGGCATCCTCACCCTCCTCGCGGGAGGCGATCCACTCCCAGGTCTCCGCCAGGCGGACGAACACCTCGGGATCGGGATTCTCGGTGCGCTCCACCGTCCACCCGGCGTTCCGCACCACCGCGCCGCGGACCTCGGCCGGCGCGTTCGACCAGAAGGTGTCGAGGATCCCGCCCGGCTCGGTGTCGATCGTGCCGTAGGCGCGGAGGGCGATCAGGTGATTGCCGAGTCGCGTGCGAGGGTCGCCGTGCATGGTGCGCGAGCGCGGCTCCTCGCCCGCCCGTTCGGCGCCGACCCGATAGGGCTCCTCAAGCAGATCGAAGCCGCCAGGCCACGGGTAAGTGAAGGCGAGGAAGGCGTCGAAGGCGGCGGCGAAGAGGGCGGCCTCCTCGGGGGTTGCGGGGAAGATCTCCGCCATGTGGGCGGCCAGCCACTCCCGATCGAGATTGAAGAGGGAGGCCCACCACCGCCCGTAGATCGAGCGGATAGCAAGGGACGGATCGTGGCCGGGATCGAGGTGTCGCTCGAGGAGCTCCCGTCCCTCCGGCGCGCTCGAGAGGCCAGCCTGGGCATCAGCGGGCTCGTTGCGAGCGACCCAGAGGCAGTAGCGGACCAGGGCGTTCATCGTCTCTCCGCGGGTGGTGTTTAGGGCGAGAGTCGAGGGGTCCATGTTGGAGCCGCCGTAGCGCTCCTCATGCTCGGGGGTCGGATTCGGATCTTCCGTCAGGACCGCGATCAGCCCGAAGATCCGCTCGCGCTCGGCGATCGGCGCCTCGACCGAACCCTCGGCGAGGCCCTGAGCGAGCAGGTCGGCGATCGCCCGCCTGCTCCAGCCGAACCCGGGATCGCGGTCGCGGTCGGCCGGCTGGGCCTCGGGGTCAAAAGTCTGGTTGAGCACCCAGGCGCAGAGCCCTAGGACCCCGGACCACTCGAAGCCCCGCTCTTCCCGGAGCGCTCCGGCGAGTCCGGAGATCAGGCTGCGGACGTAGGTCGCGTCGAGCGCCTCGAAGCGAGGCGAGAGGGCGGCGTAGGGACGCGGGTCCGCCTTGACCGCCTCCTCCAGCACCCTGCCGAGCCCCTCGGGGGTCGGACCCTCGAAGCCGCCGATCGGCTCCCAGGTGGCGAGCGCATCCAGGGTACCTTCCGGTCCCAGCTCCGCCAGCTCGGCGGCGCCGAGCGGTGAGCTGGGGCCGGTGAAGCTCGTCATGTAGGAGAGGAAGGCGGGGTGGTCGGGCTCGCCGAACTCGCTGACGAGCCCCTCATAGGTCTCCGCCCAGGGTCCCACGAGCTGCGTGGAGATCATCGCCAGCCGCTCGAGCAGATGCCACCGGCAGCGACGCTTGGCTTCCTCGGCGCTCTCCTCCTCGAATGGTTCTAGCTCCTCGGAGCTGAGCAGCCGGAGCAACGCCTCGCGCTGCCCGGCGTCGAGGTCGGCGAAGCGCCGTCCGAGGAGCTCGGCGTACTCGTGCCAGAGGTCAACCGACCCGGCGGCCTCGCGGTCGTGGAGGGCGGCGAACGCCTCTGCGACGCTGCCGCACTCGGTGATCAGGTGGAGTGCGAGACGGCTGAAGATCGGCCTGTCCCGCGCGGCGAGGGCGGCGAGGGCCGCTGCCCTCGCCTCATCGTTGGTAGCCGCGGCAAGGGTCGCCTCGCGAGCCGCGACAACCAAGACGTCGACCAGTCCGTGGTCGTGGTTCTGGGCGTGCTCGGCGATCGAAGGACGGACGATGCGGGTGTAGTCGCCTCCGTCCTCACCTGCCTCGAGGACGACCGCGCGCTCCAGAAGATCGAAGATCAGACCCAGGGCACCCTCGGGGTCGGCGGCGAGGAGCGCCGGCGTCGTCACCTCGAGTACCCGGCCGTAATTCCAGCGGTCGACCCGCCCGACCGGCTCGGTGCGCGCCTCGAGGACGCCCGGTCGCTCCTCGCCTTCGAGATGCAGGATCTCGGACGCCAGCCCGAGCGCGGCATCGACCTCACCGAGTCCGCTTAGGTGGGAGATGAGGGCCGCGGCGGCGTCGGGGAGGTTCAGGTGGAGACGCCGCGCCGCGATCCATCCGCGCAGGCGCTCCGCGATCCGGGCGGCCGGCGCCGCCGGGAGCTCGGCGGCGATCTCGGCGAGGTCGACCATGACACGCTCGTTGTCGGTTGCCGGGATCGCCTCGGCGATCGCCGCCACGCGCTCCGGTGTCGCGGCTGCGACTCGGGCCAGGTAGGCCGACTCGGGCCAGCCGGGATAGCGGACCCAGTCCTCGCCGGTTTCGGGCGGTGGAGGCTCGGTGAAAAACTTCTCCTTTGCTAGGAAGTCGAGCCAACCTGGATCGTCCAGATCCGCGAAGAAGTGTTCGTAGTTGACCGCGTTCGAGCGGATCAGCTCCAACAGGCGTGCGCGCTCATCCATTGGGTGGGCCTTTCCCGATCAGCGCCTCGATCTCGCTCAGGTCGGCGGCCACAGGCGGCCGACGCAGATCAAGGATCACGCTGCCGAGCAGCTCGATGTCGGCCTCGATTTCCTCGGAGGTGTAGCTAGACGAGCCGTGCGCGCCGCGGTTCATCCGTGCGTCGATCCTCATCAGCGTGTCGACCCGCTCGCTCTCTGCCTCCGGTGCCGAGGAGGCTCCCACGGCCGAGATCCCGCGCACGGTCTGCATCATCCGCTCGCGGGCCTTCGGGTGTTCGTCGTCGACCAGGGCGAAGAAGGCGTCGAGGCGCCCGGCGAAGGGCGCCGTCTCTCCTTCGATCCCTCCACCGCCGGCGCGGGGCACCTTCTCCCACTCATCGCGCAGCTCGTTGACCCGTGCCTTCAGTCCGCTTCTCGACCTCACCCCGACATTCTTCCCCAGCTCGTCCATTACGTCGCGCATCGCCGCGGCGGCGATGCGCACGCGCTTCGGGTTGTCGCGCTGCTCTAGCACCCAGAGGCCCCCTTCGTAGATGGCGGCGGCATCGCCGCAATAGCTCCGCAGCTCGGTGACCACGTCTAGGCGGTTGCCGGGCAGGGGCAGGAGACCCTGGCCCTCCTCGCCTGACCCCGCCGCCGGGCCGTGGTCGTTCACCGGGATGCCTCCACCGGACAATCAGATCACGCGCCGCTGATCCTGGCGACCCGCAGGGCCCCACCTTGGCACATACCGTTTAAAGCGAGTCCAAGAACATCCCGGAGCTGGGAGATGACGTGGGCCTCCGATGGCCGCGCCACCTTTCAGTACGAAGACAAGGTTCACGCCGGGTGGCCGCACATCATCTGACGCTGGGTTGCACGCACCCAATCTTGATCGCGTGCGGTCGCCGAGTCGTGCCTGGGGAAATCAAACCGCCGTCTCGGATTTCGGGCACTCGTGCGCACGAGTGCCCGAATGGCTGCATATCGGCGCATATCCGCGCGCATTCGCGATCGGGGGAGGTCTACAGCGCCACACGAAGTCCCTGCAAATGCCCATACTCGTTACCGGCCAGGGTCGGAGATGGGTCTAATTGCCATGCAGAAGGTCGTGGGTTCGAATCCCATCAGCCGCTTACCTGCAAATCCCCGGTTTCTGGTGTGCCTGGGAGCAAGCGCCATGCATGCGCTGAGGCGGCCCCCCGGTGTGCGACGCCGCTCCTGAGCAACTTCCCGATCTCCATCCGTGATCCAGCGCGGCTGGCTGGATCACGGCGGCAGTCATGGTGTTTCTCGTGAGCGAGGTGCCGCTGCGGTTGATCGGATGCCGTCGGCGGCACTGGGGCGTCTCGGACTGCCGGCTGGCGCCGGCGCCGGCTGCGCGGCAGCTGGCAGACGGCGGATGTCGGGGACACTGAGCAGCGCGAGGGTCACGGCGACGGCGAGCCCGAAAGCAAGCCACAGCGAGACGCTGACGCCGATGACCGCCGCGACCGGACCCCAGACTGCGAGTCCCAGGGGGTAGAAGGCGAGCGAGCCGAACCAGTCATATGAGCTGACCCGCGACAGCGACTCGCCGGGGATGTGGCGTTGGAGCGTCGTCTCCCAGAGGGAGACGTTGACCGCCAGCCCTGCGCCGGACAGCATCGCACCGCAGGCGATCACCGGCACTGGCGGGGCCGCTGCCAGGAAGGCCAACGGCAACGTGAAGATTCCGAAGGCGAGGGCGACGAAGAACAGCGGCCTGCGCGGTTTGACGTGTGCCGCGAGCACACTGCCCGCCAGCGCTCCGACGCCCATCGCCGCGAGAATGGTGCCCCACGCGGCTGCGCCGCCGAGGTCGCGCTCGGCGACCACGGGCCCTAGTGTGCCCCACGCTCCCCAGAGCAGGTTCACAATCGCGAAGTAGAGAACGAAGGTCCAGACCCACCGGCGCGCCCGAAAGGCGATCCAACCCTCACGCAGGTCGGCGAGAAAGGCGCTCCGTTGCGCCGCGACGCGCGCCGGAACCCGCAACATCGCCAGGCAGGCGGCGCTCACCACGAACGTCGCTGCGTCGATCGCGATCGCCCAGCCTGCTCCGGCAGCGGCGACCAGTACACCGCCCACAACCGGGCCGAGGATTTCGCCCGTCGAGACGGCGCTCGCGCGCAGCGCGTTTGCCGGCTGCAGCTGCTCCGAGAGGACGACCTCGGGCAGCAGACCGGTCGACGCGGGGCTGAAGAAGCCGGTGGCCGCGCCAGTTACGCCGAACAGCAGCGCGAGCATCCACACCTCCGCCACTCCCGCTATGAGCAGAGCTGCCATCGTGCCCTGGCTTGCGAGCCGCGCCAGGTCCGCAACCAACATCACGGTGCGGCGTGAAGCCCGGTCGGCGACCACACCGCCCGCCAGCACGGTTGCCACCAGGGGGAACGCCCCCACGGCCAGCACCAGCCCGACGTCCGAGACCGAACCCCCGATCTCCAGCACCGCGAAAGCGAGCGCTACGACGGCCATGCGATCGCCCAGCACGGATACTGCCTGCCCGCTGAACAGCAGCCGGAACTCCCGCGTGCGAAGTACGTCGAGGCTCTCAGGTAGGCGCACCAAGAGACCCCCTACGCCAGTGCGGTGAACAAACGCTCTTGGGCTCCCCCGACATCAAGACCAGCTCGCCTGCCAACCCGCTTTCCCAGCTGCCCCAGATATGAATTGAAAAAGGCTCAATTTCGGCACGTTATTGCCAGCGCGCCGATGGCGGCGGGTTGGGCACGGGCGGAATCAAACCGCCACCTCGCCGAGCTCTACCGGGCAGTGGGAGGAGCCGAACGCGCGGTCAGCGCAGTGGCCGATCCAGCCTGACCTTGGTGCCCTTGCCGGGGGCGAGCATGCCGTTGCGGATCTTGACCGGCTCCGGCTTGGGGTCGGGCGCGCTGAGGTCGGCGCGCCCGACGAACTCGCGCAGGACAATTCGCATCTCGTGTTCGGCGAAGGCGGCGCCGATGCAGCGTCGCACGCCGCCGCCGAAGGGGATCCAGGCGTAGTTCTCGGCCTTTCCTCGAGAAAGCGCTCGGGCCGGAACTCCCCTGGCTCCGGGAAGAGGTCCTCGCGGTAGTGCAGGGCGGCGATCGGCGCCATCACGAAGCTTCCCTTCGGGAGTTGGTAGCCGCCGATCTCGGCCGGCGCGGTGAGGCGGCGGCCCACGTCGGCGATCACCGGGCGCACCCGCAGCGTCTCTTTGACGGTCGCCTTGAGGTAGGCCTCCTCGCCGGCGGCAAGCGATTCGCGGAGCTTGGCGAGCACGCGTGGGGTGCGCAGCAGCCGCTCCATTGCCCAGGCGAGACTGGTGGCAGTGGTCTCGTGGCCAGCGCCGAGCACGCTGACCAGCTCGTCGCGCAGCTCTTCGTCGCTCATCGGGCTGCCGTCGTCGTGGCGCGCCTGCAGCAGCAGCGAGAGCACGTCGTCGTGGCCCTCCTCGCCGGCTTCGACCTCCTTGCGGCGCAGTCCGATCTCCTCGTAGATGAACTCGTCGAGCTTCTCACGCGAACGCAGAAAGCGCGGCAGGGGGCTACCCGGACCGAAGTTGCGGCGTAGGGCTGGATAGGTCGAGATCAGGCTCAGCCTCTTGGTGAAGTCGTCGATCAGCTTCTCGAAGCGCTCCAGCCGGTCTTCGTCGTGGCTGCCGAAGACGGCGCGCATGATCACCGCCAGGGTGATCCGCCGCGTGTGCGGGCGTAGCGCAAAAGTCTCGCCCACCGGCCAGCTCTCCATCTGCCTCTGTGTCATCTCGCGGATCAGCTCGCCGTGGCGTTTGATCCGCTCACCGTGGAAGGGAGGCAACAGCAGCTTGCGCTGGCGCATGTGCAGCGCCTCGTCGAGGGTGAGCACCGAGTTGGGGCCGAGCGCCAGCTCGAACGCCGTTCCGTTGGCCTCGCCGGCGTGGAACTGCTCCGGGTGGCCGGTGAACAGCGCTTTCACCAGGGCCGGGTCGGTGACGTAGTAGATGCGCTCGTAGAAGGGGAATTTGAGGCTGAAGATGTGGCCGTAGCGGCGCTGCAGCGGGATCAGAAAGCCGAGGGGGTTGCGCGCGTAGCGGTGGGCCTGCAGCAGGGCCGGAGCACGCGAGCCGGGCGGCAGCTCGCTGCGGGCGCCGAGCGGTGGGTGGGGGAGCGTCGTCTGCTCCATCGGGACCCGGACCATAGAGCCGGAAAGTATGGTTACGCAGTGCGACCTCTTCGGTATTCGATCAACGTCACTTTGGACGGATGCTGCGATCACCGTGCGATTTCCCCGGACGAAGAGACGCATCGTCACGCGACGGAGAGTCTCGCCCAGGCCGATGCGCTCATCTTGGGCCGGGTGACCTACGAGATGATGGAGGCAGCCTGGCGGCCGCCGGGGCAGATGGAAGCGATGCCCGATTGGACGGCGCCCTTCGGCCGGACGATCGACGCGGCAAAGAAGTACGTCGTGTCGAGCACCCTGGACCGGGTCGATTGGAACGCGGAGCTCGTGCGCGGAGACGTCGGGGAGGCGGTTCAGAAGCTGAAGCAGGAGCCGGGCAAGGGACTGGCCGTGGGAGGCGTAACGCTCCCGTTGGCCTTGGCGGAGCTGGGATTGATCGATGAGTACGAGTTCGTGGTGCACCCGCGTCTGGTGGGCCATGGGCCGACGTTGTTCACGGGGCTGTCGAAGCGTGTCGACCTGAGGCTCGTGGGCCGGCAGGAGTTCGGCTCAGGCGCGGTGGCGATGCGGTACGAGCCGCGGGTTACCTAGAGGCGCCTGCCGGAATCGAATCGGCGTAACCCCAATGCCGTCGAATGGGAGTGATGAAACGGTTCACGGGTTCGAAGTGAAGATGTGACCAGGCTACGACTAAGTGGCTGAGTCTGTGCGAATCCAGCCGAACAGACCCGCAAACGTGCGGGGCGACGGCCAAGCGCTTAAGGTCCTAGTCCCAATGCATGCCTCGTTTCGCACCGCCTTTCCCATCGCGCTTTTGGCGCTGGCGCTCCTGCTGCCGGCGAGCGCGGGCGCCGCGGTCGAACGCACCGTCTCCGTCAACGCCAGCGCCACGCTCGAGGTGCCGAATGACACCGCCCGCGTCGGCCTCTCCGTCAGCGCCGAACGGCGCGGCCGCGGCGCCGCCCTGCGGGTCGTCTCCGGCCGCTTGCGCAACGTCATCGTTGCCGCGCAGCAAATCCCCGGCGTCGGTGAGGGGGACGTCAGCACCGGGCGCATCTCGGTTCGCAAGACCTTCCGCGGCAAGCACGTCCTCTACCGCGCCTCGGAGGGGATCCGGGTCACCCTGCACGAGCCCGGCCGCGCCGGAGAGCTCATCGGCACCGGGATCGGCGCCGGCGCGACCGGCGTCAGCGGCCCCACCTTCTTCATCGGCGACACCGAAGCGGCCTACGCCAGAGCTCTCACGGCCGCCTTCGACAAGGCAAAGCTGAAGGCGACGGCGCTGGCGGCGCAGGCTGGCGCCGGGCTGGGCCCGGTGCTCAGCATCCAGGAGGGCGGTGACGCCGAGGTAGTCCAGGAAGGATCGCTGAAGGACGCTTCCGGGCCGCAGTGCGCACCGGCCCCTGCGCCCGCAACGCCGAGACCGTCGCGCACCGGCTGCGCCGCGGTGCCGACCAAGCCTGGCAACTCCACCGTCACCGCGACGGTCGGCGTCGTCTTCTCACTCCTCTAGGTTCTCGCGGGGAATCACCGTCGACCCGAAATGGGATGCGGGTTTGACCTGCATCCGAGCTCATCGGCGGCATTTCTCGGCTTCCCGAGAGATCCGAAGCAGGCCGCGGACCAACGACTCGCGAGCCTGGTTGAGCATCCGCTCGAACCGGCCGTATCCGACAGACCCATCTCGACCGGCTGATGCAGGGGACGATCCTCGCCGTGGTGGGGGTCGCGGTGACCTCAGTCCCGACCTGGATCGGATCCTTCTCGTACTCGGCGCCCACGTGGCGCCGCTCACGCTGGGGGCGCTGGCCTTCCGCCCTGACCTGCAGAAGGACTCGGCCGTCTATCGAGGGCTGAACACCACCGTGTTGGCGGGATTCACCGTCGCCTGGGTAGCGCTGGCCCTCACCGTCCTCTCGCGTTGACACCACCGAGTTCGCCGATCCGCTTGCGCAACCGCTGGGGGTCGCGGCGGCACTGCGGCCGGCGCGCCGCGACAGACAGGTCCGCTTCCTGGAGCGTGGTCGGGTCGCTCGGTTGGTCGGAATCGGCGACGACGGCGTCGATGTCTTCGACGGCGAGTGCCAGATGGCGGATGCCCGGCGTGTTCGCTGGCGCGTGCCGGTTGCCGCCCCGGGGCGGCGGTGAGGAGGCTTGCGACGCAGCCGGCCTCCGCGCGTGACTAGTAACGCGGGGGCGGGTCGCGGCGTTCTTGAGCGGCGAGGGCGTCGCGCTGTTCAGCGACAGCGACTTCGCGGCGGCGGGCACGATCCGACCAAATCGCCTCTTGGAAGAAGGAGAGGAGCAGGCCAGCGACGCCGGCGATCATCAGGATCACCCCAACCGTGTCGATGCTGACGCCCTGCACGTGGAAGTTGGTAGCGAACTTGAGGATCGCGCCAACGGCAATCAGAAATATCGCTGCGGCAATCGTCATGGGCCCGTTTGCTACCCGCGGTTTGGCTCCGTAAACGATTCGGCCCGTGTGATCTTTGGCACCAGGCGAATCGAGGATGAGCCACGACCTGGCGCTCGTTTTGAAACGAAGGTGGCATGGGTAATGGACCGCCGCCTGTTCCCAGCTGTTCCCAAAGAAGGAAGGAGGATGAAATGGCCGAGTCGACGAGGTTGGAGGAGAAGCTCGCCGAGGTACTGGGATTGGCTGAGGCTGCGCAGGGGGCCGACCGAAAAAGTAGAGGATTTGGTCGACGACGAGGAAATCGTCACCAGATGCGCGTCTCGATCGTCGCAGCCCCTGACCCATCGCCGCTCATCGGGCGGATCTACCCTCGCCCCATCCGGTCAAAATGGCTTACGTGGTGCTTAGTTCGGCCTTATGGGGTAGCCGAACGGCGAGAGCGACGGAAGGAGCCGCCAATGCCCCCTCGAGGAGTTAAAAAAGGCACCAAGCGAGCGCGCCAGTACGAGCACATCAGGAAGAGCGAGAAGGAGGCGGGCCGGTCGGAGAATCGGGCCGAGGAGATCGCGGCCCGTGCCGTGAACAAGGAAAAGGCGAGGTCCGGCGAATCGAAAACGTCCTCGCGCAGCTCTGCCCGTGGCCGCTCCGCGAGCAGCCGCGGCGGCAAGCGCTCCGACAGTGGACCTGGCGGTCGCACCCGCGAACAGCTCTACAACGACGCAAGGAAGCTGAGGATCGAAGGCCGCTCGATGATGAGCAAGGCCCAGCTACAGCGCGCGGTTGCCGGCGCGGAAAGCTGAGCGCCTCTCCTGTCGGCCGGTTGGCCGCGCTCAGGTCTTGCGCTCCAGGTCGGCCACCTCCTCGGCCTTCTCTTGAGCGCGATCCAGCTCCTCCTTTTTCTCGCCCTTGCGCTCCTCCCGTTTACCCTGCCGGCGCAGGGAGGCATCGTCGGTGAGGTCGCCCGCCGCCTTCTTTGCCCTGCCGGTGATCTTGTCGAGGATTCCCATTTTCTGAACCTTTCTCGTTGGGTACCCGCTCCCGGTACCCCGGATGACTGGCGGCCGAACCCGTGGAGGCCTCCGAACTATCCTTCTCCAGCCGCCCGCAGGCCCGTCATCAGATAGCGCGCGTTGGCGGGTGCGTAGCCCTCCCAGTCGTTGTTGAGGTAAACGAAGGCAGGCCGGCCTTGCGTCGGGCAGCGGCCGGCGCTTGTCGTCGCCGATCGCAAGCGAGGCGCCATGCTTCTTCAGCAACCTGCGCACCCGGGTCGGCGAACCAACTGGGTGACGGAACTCAAAGCAATGGCTGGCGCGGGGGAGTTCGTCGAGTGCTTCGGCAGCCGGTAGAAGGTCGCGTTGACCTCGACGGTGTCGAAGACCTCTGCGTAGCGCTCCAGCCAGCCCCGCTGAGGTAGTCCGTCGGGATAGAGGCCCACCCCGCCAGTCCTGGTAGCTCCAGCCCGAGCAGCCGATCCGCACGCGCTGTGTCATCCGACTCGGCCTACTGGGCATCTCGCCCGCTTCACGGTCGAGGATGCCCGCCATCCATTCCCTTCCCGACGAGGCACCGCTCGGCTTTCATTGGCCCGGAGTCAGTACCACCTGCCCCGCGCGAAGCCGCCGAAGGCGATCAAGCCGATCAGGACGACGATCAGACCCACCCAGAAGCTGACGACGAACATCAAAACGATGCCGACGATGACGAGGATTCCGCCTAGCGAGATTCCCATGCTGCATTCCTCCTGTGTTTGTAGCGGCCGGCCTCAACCCCGCAGCCGCTTG
>JASLJO010000020.1 GCA_030152505.1 Solirubrobacterales bacterium
GGGGCCCCGGGGGACCCCCCCGAGGCGTGGTGGTGGTTACTCCCGAATCGCGGGTCAAACCACGCCCACGCTCGGTGTGGGGGTGGCCCTGGCCGTACTCGGGGCTCTCGCGGTGGCCGCGATCGCCGGTGGCGGTTCCAGGGGTGTGGCGGCATCGCCCGAGCCCGGCCTGAGGATCTCGATCCTCGACGTCGGTCAGGGGGACGCGATCCTGCTGCAGCCGCGACGCGCGCCCGCGGTTTTGGTCGACGGAGGACCGCCGAGCGACGGCATCGCGGCCAAGCTGCGTGCCGCCGGAGTGGATCGCCTCGGTGCGGCGATCGTCACCCACGACCAGTCCGATCACGCCGGCGGCATTTGCGACCTGCTCGGGGCGATGCCGCTCGACCACGTCCTCTTCGCGGTCTTGCGGCGATCGACGGTTGAACGGATTCATGCTGCTGGAATCGCGGTCGATCGCCTGGCAAGGGGAAGTGAGCTGCGCTCGGGCGGGCTGCGACTCGATGTGCTCTGGCCACCCCGCGAGCTGCTCGCCTCACATCGCGACGAGGACCCGAACGCGCTGGCGATCGTCGCGCTTGTCCGCTGGCGCAGCTTCTCGATGCTCCTGACCGCCGATGCCGAGGCGGAGGCGACGCCGCTCGATCCGGGCCCTATCGACGTGCTCAAGGTCGCCCACCACGGCAGCGACGATGCCGGCCTTGGCCCACTGCTCGACCGCACCGGTCCGCGCCTTGCGGTTATCTCGGTAGGGGAGGACAACCCCTTTGGCCACCCGACGCCGGAGACTCTGGCGACACTCGCCAGCCACGGTATTCCGGTGCTGAGAACCGATCTGGGCGGAACGGTCGTGATCGACGTGGACAGGGACGGCTTCCAGGTCGGCGGTGAGGACTAGGCCCGGGAGCTCGGCGTGCGCGGCGCACTGAAACTCGACGAATCTACGAATCGATTTTGGGGTTTTGTTGCCTCGGCCCTTGTCGATCTGCCGTGGTCGCCGATTGACGTAACGGTGCATCACAAGCTCGGACAGCTCCTGCACGGCGCCTGGCGCGGTCTGCTCGGCGACGGCATGCTGGAGCGGGCGCGAGCCACATCGCTCGGTCTGCTCGGGGCGACCGCGGCGGTCGGCCTTGCGATCGTCGCGGTCGGGCTCAACCAGGATTGGCCTCTCGTTCCGGGCAGCGCGATCCCCGACGTTCCTCAGCTGCATCAGAACGTCGACAGGGCGACGGTCGCGGCAAGGCCGCCCGGGCCTCAGGTCCAGAAGCAGGAGGTGTCCGGTCAGATCTCCACGGGCAGGCATCGTGCCGGGGACGGCGGCTCGTCGCACCCGGACGGCGGTCTGACGAGCGAACCCGCCCCGGGCGACACGGCCGAGTCAGTGGTATCGCCCGCCGCCCCGGCTCCACCACATTCCGACGGACAGCGGCCACCGCACGGCAGTCCCGAGCCGGCCGCACCGGAGCAACCGCAGCCTGAATCCTCGCCCCCTCCCGCTCCGGAGCCTGTCCCGGCCCCACAGGCACCGGTCCCGGTGTCCTCACCACCACCGCCGACCACGGCGAGCTCCGATGCGCCCCCCGACGACTCGAGCGTGCCCTCTTGGAGCCACGGGCACGGGCACGCCTATGGCCGCGGCGAAGAATGGGGCGATCAGGATTCGGACGGCGAAGGCGATGAGGACTGGGACGACGACCACGATCAGGGATGGCACGGTCACCATTGGGGTGACGACGGAGACTAGACTCGGCCGATGGCCGAGGAGCTGCACTCGCTCTATCTGATCGCCGGCACCGACGGGGCGAAGATCGACGCCACCCGGGCCCGACTGCGGGCCCGCGCCGAGCGCGACGGTGGAGCCGCCTCGCTGCAGATCTTCGAGTCGGGCGAGGGTCGTGGCGCCCCCGACCACGAGGCATTTCTCGGTGCGATTCCGGCGATGTCGTTGACCGAGTCGCGTCGCTACTTGCTGGTTGACGGGGTCGAGCGTTGGCGCGATCGCCAATTGGATGAGGTGGTTGCGGCCCTCGACGGGCTGCCACCCGATCTCAGCGTGGTGCTGATAGCAAGGGACAAGGCACCGGGGAAGCTCAGCGGGGCGGTCAAGGCCGCGAAGGGCGAGGTCCACGAGTTCGAAGCTCCCAGGGCGAGGGACATGCCACGGGCACTGGTCGCCGAGGCGAAGCGCCTCGGCTTCGAGCTGGAGCCGGCGGCGGCACGCATGCTCGTCGATCGCATGGGGGCCAATCCCCAGCGCCTTCACAACGAGCTGGAGCGGCTGGCGCTGTGGGCGGGCAAAGGGGGCGAGGTGAGCGCCGCCGACCTCGACGCGATGATCGCCGATACCTCCGAGGCGGCGGTCTGGGCACTGTCCGATGCTTTGCTGGAGCGCGACGGCGCGGCCGCCCTGCGGATTTCAGAGCGCCTCATCTCCCAGGGCGAGAACGTCACGGGTCTGATCTACGGTCTCGCTTCCCGCCTGCGCAAAGCTTGCACCGCGGCGGCGATGCTGGGGGAGGGGGCGCCGCCCCAACGGGTCGAGTCGAGCCTCGGCATGCATCCCTATGCAGCCAAGCAACTGGTCCGCCGCTTGCAGGACGTCGATGTCGGTGAGCTGCAGGAGGCGACGATCGCCCTCGCCGATCTCGAGGTCTGGTGCCGTGGCGGCGCCGACTACGGCGACGAGCTGGCGCTGACGCTGGCCCTCAGGGCAGCGGCCGGATCTCCGGCCTGACCGGCGCGCCGCGCGAGCGGTGGTGCATGGCAAGGACGCAGGGAGCGTGGCGTGCTCTGCACGCGAGCGACCGAGGACGCAGCTAGGCGCCGGCGATTCGCGCGGCGCGGGCCTTCTTGCGAGCCGCGGTGTTCTTGTGAAGCGCGCCCTTCTGCACAGCCTTGTCGATGCGCGAGACCAGCGCCCGGTGCTCGGTCTCGACGGTGCTTGCGTCACCACCCTCGACGGCGCTCTCGAGCCGCCGGAAATAGGTCTTGACCGTGCTCGTCAGGAGCCGATTCTCGGTTCGCTCGCGATCGCTGCGTAGGATCCGCTTCTTCTGTGAGGCTATGTTCGCCATGAGTCGTATGCCTGAAGCGGCACAGGGCCGGCTCCGGGCGGCCGCCGACTATAGCGACTGAGACGAGCTTGGAGACCCCCAGGGCAGACGATGCAGCAAACCGCGAGGAGGCGGCGATCGCCGCTGACGCCGCGCTCCGAGCCGCCGAGGCCTATGAGACGGGCGAGGAAATGGCGGGGGATCCGGCCCCGGGCAACCAGTCGGGTCGCATCGCCCGCTCGACCGCGTTCTTCTCGGTCGCCACCGCCGCCTCCCGGATTGCCGGCCTCGCCCGCGAGGTCGTCGCCGCCGGCTACTACGGGGTCAGCGGTCCGATGTCCGCCTTCACGATCGCCTTCCAGGTGCCCAACCTGGTGCGTGCTCTCTTCGCCGACGCCGCTCTGCAGCCCGCCTTCGTCCCGGTCTTTACCGAGCAGCTGGAGAAGAAGAACTACCGCGAGGCGTTCCGGCTCGCCTCGACGCTGTTGCTGCTGGTCACCCTGGTGCTGGGCGCGATCACCGCCTTCTTCGTCCTGCTCGCGCCGGTGATCATGCCGCTCTTCGCCCCCGGCTTCGAAGGCGAGATCCTCGACCTCACCGTAACCCTCTCCCAGGTCCTCTTCCCGATCCTCATCCTGCTCGGGCTGAGCGGGGTCGTCGTCGGCATCCTCAACAGCTACGACCGCTTCGGCGCCTTTGCGATCTCACCGCTGTTCTGGAACCTGACGATCATCGCCGGCCTGGTCTTCCTGATCCCGCTCTTTCACGGCCAGGACCGGATCTACGCGTATGCGCTCGGCATCCTGATCGGCACGCTGGTGCAGCTCCTGATCCCCACCTTCGACCTGCGCAACACCCCCTTCAAGTTCGAGTGGAGCTTCGAGTGGCGAAACCGCGACGTGCGCCGCGTCCTCCTGCTCATGCTTCCGGTGACGATCAGCCTCGGCCTGATCAACTTCAACCTGCTGATCAACAGCCTCTTCGGCAGCCTCGTGAGCGACCAGGCGCCGGCGGCGATCGACAAGGCCTTTCGCATCTACCAGCTACCGCAGGGGATCTTCTCGGTTGCGATCGCCACCGTTCTCTTCCCTACGCTGGCCCGCTTCGCCGCGCGCGGCGAGCACGACAACCTGCGGGCGACGATGGCCAATGGGATGCGCCAGATCCTCTTCGTCCTCCTACCCGCCGCGGCCGCCGTCCTGGTCCTCTCGGAGCCGATGATCAGACTCGTCTACCAGCGCGGCGAGTTCACCCCAGAGCAGACGACCCTGGTCGCCACCGCCCTCTTCTGGTTCGCCTTTTCGCTGCCGACCAACGGCGTCTATCTGTTGCAGACGCGGACCTTCTTCAGCCTGCAGCGCCCCTGGGTTGCCACCGGCCTCGCCGGCGTCGACCTGGTCGTCTCGGCCCTCGGCGCCCTCGTCCTCTATAAGGCCTTCGGGACGGGCGGCATCGTCGCCGGCACCGGCATCGGCACCACCGCCGCTGTGGTCGCGCAGGCCGTGGTGCTGCGGCGTGAGCTCGGGGGCCTAGAGCTGGGCAGACTGCTCTCGACGGGGATGCGGATCACGATCGCCGCCGCGGCGCTGGCGGCGGTCAGCTTCGGGGTCTGGGACGCTCTCGACAATGCCCTTGGCCGCGGGCTCCTCGGCCAGATCGTCTCGCTGGGTGTGGCGTTGGGGCTTGGTGGCCTCGTCTACGTCGCTGTCGCCAAGCTTCTGCGCATTGCGGAGCTGGAGCAGATAACGCGCCTCCTCCGTCGCCGCTAGATGCTCGACCTGCCGCGCTACCTGCTGGGCGTGCTCGAGGTCCTCCTGCTTGGCGGATTTGCCTGGCTGGGCGCGTCTGCGATGCGCGCCTGGCTGGTGCCCGACTTCTCGGGCGCTCCAGCGCATCTTGCGACTGCCGTCATTGCGCTTGCACTATTGACCTTGACTGCTGAGATCCTCGGCAGCTTCGGATTGTTCGAGCTGGTGCCGTATCTCGTCGTCGTTGCGCTTGTCGGACTGGGGCTACGGGTCGGAGTAGTAGGAGGGTGGGGGCGTCCCTCTGGCTTGCTGGGTTTTTCGCCTGGGAGTTTTGCGGCCGTCCGAGGACGTCACCGGGGCGAAAAAGAGGACGCCGCTGCGCCTGAGGGACACCCCCACCCTCCCACTCGAAACCGGAGTACAGGACAGCCCGGCCGAGTAGTGGCTATAGCTGCGTTGGCGATTGCAGCTGTCGCGCTGGTCAAGTTCGGCCTCGATGTGCGGTCCAAGCTGAATACCGGGATGACCGGGTTCGATTCGACCTGGTACCACGGGCCTTTCGCGGCCGGGTTCCTCCAGAGCGGAAACACCTGGGACCTGCACTTCATCGCGCCGCAATTTCTAGCCTGGTTCTACCCAGCCAATGCGGAAATCTTCCACGCCGCGGGGATGTTGGCTTTCGGGCGCGATGTGCTCTCGCCGCTGCTGAACCTCGGTTGGTTTGCCGGCTGCCTCGTGGCTTGCTGGTGCATCGGTAGGCCATATCGCGTAGCCCCGTGGTCTCTGGTGCTTGGTGCCATCGCGTTGAGCCTGCCGGTGCTCTCGGATCAGGCGGGGGAAGCGCGCAATGACATCGTCGGGATCTTCTTCCTGCTTGCTGCGGTTGCGGTTGCCATCAATGCGGTCGCCAATCGAAGGGCCGAGCTGGAGCTGGGAGCGTTGGCGGTTGCGGGGCTCGCGGCGGGTCTGGCCGCCGGGACCAAGCTCAACTTCCTCCTGCCCGCTGCGGTTCTCGTCCTCGGGCTGCCCTTGCTTGCGTCAGTTGGAAAGCGTTTGCGAGCGCTTGCCGTGATGGTGCTTGCCGCACTGGCCAGCGGCGGCTACTGGTACCTGCGCAACCTGATCCACACCGGCAACCCGCTGCCCTGGTTCGACCACGTCGGACCGATCCCGCTGCCTGCGCCCGAACAGGCGCTGGGCGGGCGGGAAGGGCACACGGTGGTTGGCTACCTGACCGACGGCTCGGTCTGGTCGGAGTGGTTCCTGCCGGGCCTGCACAGCGGCCTGACGATCCTCTGGCCGCTGCTCGCGAGCCTCGCCATCGTCGGCCTGCTGCTCTGCTTCCGCTCGCGCGATCGCGTCCTCTGGATCGCCGGCCTCACCGGCATCGCGGTGGTCGCAGCCTGGCTGATCGCCCCGACTTCAGCTTCAGGCCCAGATGGGATGCCACGGGGCTTCGAGTCGGGTCTTCGCTACCTGGCGCCGGCTCTTGTCCTCGGCCTCGCCCTGTTTCCCCCTGTGCGGTCGAGCTTTGGTCCGTATGGCGGTTCAAACCTCGACCACGCTGAGGGGATGTCGGTGCGGGGGCGGCCGTTGGCAGCGGGCTTGGCGTTGGCCGCGCTGGTTGCAATCGCCATCGGCTACCCGGTCCAGCGCCACTATCTGCGCGATCGCTACGCGAACCCCACCTTCGCCGCTCCGGGGCTCAACGCGGCCTTCAAATGGGCCGACGGCATTGCCGATTCCCGCATCGCCACCACCAGCACCCGCCAGTACCCGCTCTATGGCCGCGACCTCTCAAACCACGTCCAGTACATCGGCGAAGAGCAGTCCCACGGCGGCTTCACCGCCCCGGCGAGCTGTAGCCAGTGGCGCCGCCTCCTCGACGAAGGGCACTACGACTACGTCGTGACCTCCCGCGACCGGATCGAACCCGACAAGCCCCCGTTCCCCGCAACGGCCCGCTGGACCGAAAGCGCTCAAGCAACCCCGATCCTGCGCATCCCGCCGACGGTCGTCTTCAAGCTCAAGGGATCGTTGTCTCCATCGGTGTGCGGGCGACCGCGCGTCTCCGGCGGGTGGCACGGCGGCGGGGGTCCCCCATAGCGGAGGGCGCGCGAAGCGCGTCCGAGCACATGGGGGAGGCCGCCGTGACAGGACCCGCCGGCCACAAACGCCCGCCATACTCCGCAGGCCGATGGACCACATCCGCAACTTCTCGATCATCGCCCACATCGACCACGGCAAGTCGACCCTCGCCGACCGCATCCTCGAGATCACCGGCTCGGTCGACCCGAAGAAAATGCGCGCCCAGGTGCTCGACTCGATGGACCTCGAGCGCGAGCGGGGGATCACGATCAAGGCGCAGGCCGTGCGGGTCGAGTACAGGGCCGGCGACGGGCAGGCCTACCACCTGCACCTGATCGACACGCCCGGCCACGTCGACTTCTCCTACGAGGTCTCGCGCAGCCTCGCGGCCTGCGAGGGCGCCCTGCTCGTCGTCGACGCCGCTCAGGGCGTCGAGGCGCAGACCGTCGCCAACACCTACCTGGCGGTCGAGAACGGGCTGGAGCTGATTCCGGTGATCAACAAGGTCGACCTGCCGGGCGCCGAGCCCGACCGGGTGGCCGGCGAGATAGCCGACCTGCTCGGCGGAGACCCCGAGGAAGCGTTGTGGATCTCGGCGAAGACGGGGGAGGGCGTGGTCGAGGTGCTGGAGGCGATCGTCGCGCGCATCCCGGCACCGAAGGGAGAGCCCGAGGCGCCGACCAGGGCGCTGATCTTCGACTCCGAGTTCGATCAGTACCGCGGTGTCATCGCTTACGTGCGGATGGTCGACGGCTCTTTCCGCAAGCACGAACGGATCCTGGCGATGCAGAACGGCACCGAGGCGGACATCGACGACCTCGGCTTCTTCCGGCCGGCGATGACCGGCGTGCAGGGGATGGACGCGGGCGACGTCGGCTACCTGATCACCGGCATCAAGGACGTCGCCAAGCTGCGGGTGGGCGACACGCTGACCGCGCAGGAGCAGCCGGCCGCCGAGCCGCTGGAGGGATACCGCGAGGTCAGGCCGATGGTCTTCTGCGGGCTCTTCCCGATCGACACCGACCGCTTCGAAGACCTGCGCGACGCGCTCGAGAAGCTCGCCCTCAACGATGCCGCGCTGTCGTGGGAGCCGGAGACCTCGGAGGCGCTCGGCTTCGGCTTCCGCTGTGGCTTCCTCGGTCTGCTCCACATGGAGATCGTGCGCGAGCGACTGGAGCGCGAGTACAGCCTCGATCTGCTCTCGACGACGCCGAACGTCCGTTACGAGGTCCAACTCACCAATGGCG
>JASLJO010000057.1 GCA_030152505.1 Solirubrobacterales bacterium
CAGCCGGGCGCGCAAGTACCGGCACCTGCTCGACGAAGCCTTGGGAGTCGACGATGCGGCGCTCTCGCTGCTGGCGGTCCTGATGCTGCGCGGAACGCAGACGCCGGGGAGCTGAAGCAGCGCAGCGAGCGGTTGCATCACTTCGCCGACCTCGAGGCGGTGCACGAGACGCTGGAGAAGCTGGTCGAACGGGGATACGTCGAAAGGCCGGCCCGACGGCCGGGGCAGAAGGAGGAGCGCTACCGACATCTCCTCAGTGAGGATGCAGACGCGACGGTGGCCTCGCCGACCGAGCCCGCAGCGCCGGTCGACTTAGATATCGACGCCCCTCCTACCGCGGGCGACACAGTCCCGGATCGCCTCATCCGTCTCGAGCGCGAGGTCGCCGAGCTGCGCGAGCAGGTGCGGCAGCTGCGCGAGGCGCTCGGCGAGCCCGCCCCGCCGCCTCAGGCGTAGAGGCTCTCGGTCGCCAGCGTCTGGGCGCGGCGGTTCCAGAGCTTGACCTGCATGAAGACATCGTCGCCGTAGCCCTTCAGGGCGTCGAGGGCGATCAGGGTGAATCGCTCGTCGGAGACGACTTCCTGGTCGACCGTCTCCATGTCGAGCTCGGCGGTGGCGGCGACCGCGCCCCGCACGAGCGGGCGGCCCCAGACGAGGGTAACGGCGCCGGCGCGGCCGTTCTCCCCCCGCCACTGGCCGATCACGTCGTCGTTGAGGTCGATCTGCCAGTCGGGGTTGTCCTCGGCGAGCACGTCGGTGAAGTCCGCCTTGGTCTGGAAGTCAGTGGGCTCTCCGCCTTGCGGCAGGACATAGGAGACGTGGCCGAAGAGCTCCAGCGCGCCCTCCGGTCCCTCGGTTCTCGCAGTGGCGGGAACCCACACACGCCCGCCCCAGGCGCGCTCAGGAAACCACTCGACCTCTTCGGGGATCGCCACCCCGTCGGGCAGGTCCTCGATTTTCTCGGAGGCGGTGCGGAACTCGGCGACCAGCCTCTCGGCGAAGCGCCCGTGCGGAATCCCCTCCTGGGTCGAGTCGGCGATGAAGCGCGGGATCGGTCGCGGGTTCGGTGGCATCAGAGGCACTCGCGCAGGTCGGCCGCCGCGTGCTCCGGAGGGTAGATGTTGATGTCGACCCCGGTGCCGAGCTCGAAGCCTGCCTTGATCGTCAGGCGAGGCGCGATGTCGACGTGCCAGTGGAAATGCTCGGCGCCGCGCGGGGCCGTGGCCACCCAGAGGTTGAGCTCGGGCGGTCCGTCAAAGCGCTTGGCGAGCAGTTGCATCGCGGTGCGGATCATCCCCGCACCCGCCGTGTCCTCCTCGAAGCGCGCCGCCTCGCGCCGCGGCACGACGCGCAGCTCGTAAGGGGAGCGCGAGGCCCAAGGGCAGATCAGTGCCGCCTCGTCGTCGATCGCGACCAGCCGGTCGCGCCGGCGTACCTCCTCGACCAGGACGTCGCTGAGCAACCCGCTCCCCGCCGTGCGTTCGCTGTAGGCACCGGCGCGCTCGCGCTCGCGCGCGACCGCGGCCGGAACGAACGGCAGTGCATAGAGCTGGGCGTGCGTGTGCGGCAGGGAGGCACCCGCGCCGGCGCCCTCGTTGACGACGAGCTGCACGTAGGCGGCGTCGGCGTGGGCGCGCATCCGCTCGCGCCAGGTTGCGATCGCACCGAGGAAACGCTCCTCGCTCAGCTCCGCCATCGCGGTGACGTGCTCGGGGGCGTTGATCAGGACCTCGTGACCGCCGACCGCCGGCCGCGAGGCGAAGAGGTCCGGCTCGCCGGCGCGCCTCGACTCCAACAACGGGTCGCCGGCGCTGGCGAAGGCGCCCGCTTCGCCGCTGCGCGGGGTCGCTGCCGCGTCGTCGCCGTCGCCCAGCGCGGGATAGAGATTCGGCACCACCCGGCTGGTCCAGCCGGGAGTGTCAGGCTCGCCGGCCTCCGGCCGCACGGCGTAGACCTCGGGTGGCGTCTTCTCCTCGCGCCCCTCGCAGAACGGGCACCCCTCGACACCCTTCTCGTCTTCGACCGCCCGCCCGAAACCGTGCGGGCGGTCGGCCCGGCCGGGGGCGAGGATCGTTCGCAGCCCGGAGAGCTGGTCGATGCGTATCTCTGGTGCGCTCAGGACCGGGAAGGGGGGAGGTCGTCGATGTCGGGCTGAGCCGGGGGTGGAGGGTTGGGGGCTTTGGCTTTGCTCCCCCCGGCAGCATGATCGGAACGGCCGATGAACGGCTCGAGCACGTCCATCGGCAGCGGGAAGACCACCGTCGTGTTCTGGTTGCTGCCGATTTCGAGCAGCGTCTGCAGGTAGCGCAGTTGCAGCGACGCGGGGTTGGTGCTGATGATGTCGGCCGCATCGGTGAGCTTCTGCGCCGCCTGGTACTCGCCCTCGGAGTTGATGATCTTGGCGCGACGCTCGCGCTCGGCCTCGGCCTGGCGGGCGATCGCCCGCTGCATCTGCTCCGGGATCTCGACGTCCTTGATCTCGACCGCGGTCACCTTCACCCCCCAGGGCTCGGTCGACTCGTCGATGATCTTCTGCAGCTCCTCGTTGAGTCGCTCCCGCTCCGACAGCAACTGATCGAACTCGGCCTTGCCCAGTACCGAGCGCAACGCCGTCTGCGAGATCTGCGAGGTGGCGAGCAGGTAGTTTTCGACCTCGACGATCGCCTTCTGTGAGTCGATCACGCGGAAGTAGGCGACGGCGTTGACTCCAGCGGGGACGTTGTCGCGGGTGATCACCTCCTGCGGGGGGATGTTGAGCGTCACCGTGCGCAGGTCGACCTTGACCATGCGGTCGACAAGAGGGATCAGGAGGATCAGCCCGGGCCCCTTCTGAGCGATCAGACGGCCGAGGCGGAAGATCACCCCGCGCTCATACTCGCGCAGGACTCGCACCGAGGATCCCAGCACGATCGCCACGAAGATCACCAGGACCGCGAGAACGACCAGCGCTGCCATCAACCTGCTCCTTTCTCTGGACGGACCACCAGGGTCAGCCCTTCGACCGCCTCGATGGTGACTCTATCCCCCGGTCGCAGTTGAGCTCCGTCGTCTTGCCGGCGGGCCCGCCAGATCGCTCCTGCGATCGCCACCTGCCCCTCCGGATCGGGTGGGGTGCGGACCTCGGCGCTGGCGCCGATCAGCTCCTCGTGCCCACCACGGACCGGTTGCTCCCGATGGGCGGCGAGCACCTTGCGGGTGACGAAGTAGAAGCTGACCATCGAGAGCACGCCGAGCGTGATCAGCGCCGGGCCGGCCCAGTCGCTGGCGCTGGAGTCGGCGTCGGCGGTGAGAGCGAGGACCCCGCCGGCGATCAGCCCCGCCGCGCCGAGCGCCGCCAGCACCCCCCCGGTTGAGAGCAACAACTCCGCCAGCAGCAGCCCTACTCCGACCAGTGCGACGACGACGAAGAGGTCCATGTCTCGATTATCCGCTTTCGGCGCGGCCGAGGGCGAAGCGCTCGATGTCCGCGCGGAGCTCGGCCTCATCGTCGTAGGGACCCTGTTTGAGATAGACGAGCTTGCCCTGGCGGTCGTAGAAGGCGGTGTCGGGCAGACCGAGCGTGGCTCCTATCGCTTCACCGATGTCTTTGTCCGGGTCGGTGTAGCTGGGATAGGGCACCGGAGCCTCTTCGAGGAAGGTGCTCGCCGCGTCGTCGGAGTCCTGTGTATCGACGCCGAGGAAGGCGACCCGCTTGCCGTAGTCGGCCGCCGCCCGCTGGAAGTGCGGAAACTCGAAGCGGCAGGGCCCGCACCACGAGGCCCAGACGTTGACCACCGTGGGGTAGCCGCTCAGCGCCTCCAGCCGCCCTTCGTAAGCGTCGATGCCGCCCGGCAGCAGATCGTCCGCTTGGCGGTGCAAGGCGGCAAGCGGCGCCGGCGAGCCGGCGAGCGCCTTGGCGTAGTCGGGATGCCCGCCGCCGTAGTCGCCACCCTGCGAGGAGCCGCATCCGGCGATCGCCAGCAGGGCGACGAGCAGGCCGAGCGCACGGGTGCAGGCTTTGCAGTCACTCATCTGGGTTCCTTGTTTACAATAGGCGGGTCCGGTTCGCCGTATGCGAGCCGCTCGAGTGCGCTGGGGGGAAGGAAAGTCGACCTCCCGGCCTCCTCGTCTAAGTCTCCCGATGGCGCGCGTCCGCGTCGCTGCGGGAACGAAAGCGCACAAGCCTTCATGGCCAAGACCAGCGAAGTTGCCGCGCAGGCGGCAGTTCCTTCAGGCGCCGACATAGAGCGGGCGGCGGTGTTTGCCCGCGAGCCGTTGCTGCTGGACGGCGAGGGGCCGGAGGCGCTCGCGCCCGGCACCGCGCGCCGCCGCGCCCTCGATGCGGCGCTGAAGGAGCTGGACGAAGGGCGCGAGGAGCCCTCGATCCAGTGGCGTCGTGACTTCTCCCTGCTGCTCGGGCTGGAGCGCCTCCTGGCCGAGGAGCCCCCGAAGCTGCGCGACGGCGCCGAGCTCAACCCGCACCAGGTCGACGCGCTCTCCGGCACGCTCACCGAGCTGATGTCCGAGCAGCAGACGGCGGCCGAGAACGGCACCGACCCGGCGGGAACCGAGCTCGCCGAGCCCGGCGCCGACGGCGCGACCGCCGACGATGGCGACGAGGAGGACGAGCCGGAGGACCTGGCTCCCGACGAGGAGCCCCAGGATTGGGAGGAAGAGCCGGTCGAGGACGATGGCGAGGAGGCCCTTGCTGAGGCGGCCGATGATCCTGGCGCTGCCCGGCGCTTCTGGTTCGAGCACGCCACCGGCGCCGGCAAGACCGTGGCCGCGGTCGGCTTCATCGACGCCAGCCGCACCGGTGGAGTCCTCATCCTCACCCACCGCCGCAATCTGGTCGACCAGTTCATCGGCGAGATCTCCGACCGCGGCTATAAGGAGCGCCTGCGCCCGCCGCTGCTGGGCGACCGCGACGATCCCGACGGCCCGGTTACGGTCGAGACCTACCAGTGGTTCGTCCGCAACCACAAGAAGGTCTCCGACGCGTACTCGATCGTGATCTGCGACGAGGCGCACACCGCGCTGGGCGAGAAAACCAGTGCCTGCATCCGCGCCTGGACCGGCCCGGTCTTCATCGGTATGACCGCGACCGGGGCGCTGATCGCCCGCCACGTCGCCGACCTCTTCCCGACCCAGACTTCGCGCTTCGACCTCGCTCAGGCCGCGCGGCGCGGCGTGATCGCACCGCTGCGCTGCATGCGCATCCCGCCGGGGCCGGGCGTGCGCACGATCGCCAAGGTGCCGCTGCGCAAAGGCGAGGTCGATCAGGACTTCGACCAGGAGGAGCTGGCCGCGCTGCTCGACCAGGAGCCCTTCAACGTGGCTATAGCCGACCTCTACAAGACCCGCTTCTCGAAGACCCCCGGCGTTCTCTACACCGCCGGCGTCCAGCACGCCAAGAACGTCGCCAAAGCCTTCAAGGACACCGGCATCGTCGCCCGTGCCGTCTCCGGCGAGACGCCGAAGCGCGAACTCGCTGAGATCCTTGCCGCCTTCGAGCGCGGCGAGGTCGACGTCCTCTGCAACGCGATGCTGCTCGCCGAGGGCTGGAACTCGCCGCGGGCGACGATCTGCATGCATCTGGCCCCGACCGCCTCGCGGCGGATCTACCAGCAGCGGGTCGGCCGCGTCACCCGGCGCGCACCCGGCAAGGAGGCCGGCCTGGTGATCGACTTCGTCCACCCGGCGACCACCCACGACGAGACGATCGTCACGCTACATAGCCTGCTCGACCGCGACGTCTACCGCGGCGGCGCGATCGTCGTCGGTCCGGTGCGCCGCGGGCGGGGGCGACGGGTGCGGGTCGAGCGGCGCATCGTCCCCGTCTCCGAGGACTCCGAAAAGCGCACGCAGGTGCTCGAACGCGAGCTCTGGCGGATCGCTGTGGAGAACCTCGACTACCCAGAGCAGCACGCCTGGGCGGCTCTGGCCGGGGCGCGGGTCAACCCGCAGAACTGGCGCCGCGCTCGTTCGATGCTGCAGAACGACCGCAGCAAGGAGCTGCGTCGCCGCTTCCTGCTCACCTGCGTGCAGCGCAACCGCAATTCGCAGCTGCGGCTGAAAGCGCTGGCGGAGATCGCCGACCTGGGCGACCCCGAGGCCTTCGATGACGCGATCGACATCGTCGGTACCTGGAGCCGCGACGACAAGCGCGCCGGGACGAGGACGTTGCTGCAGGCGTTGGTCGACAAGCGGATCGGTCGCCGCGATCAGGCGCAGGCGTGGGTCTGGCGGCTTGCCTCATACACCCGCGAGCTGCACGAAGAGTACGCCGTGCAGCGCTGGCCGGAGACCAAGCGCCTGCTCGGCCTGTTGGTCAACTCGTCGGGGCGGGCGCACGGTCGCAATGCCCGTCGCCTTGTCCACGCGGCGCGCAAACAGGACCGCCGCCTGGCGGTGGCACTGCTCGCCGGTGCCGTCTCGCACACCCCCGAAGGTGAGGAGGTGCTGCGCGGCGCCCGCATGCGGATGGCGCGGAAACCATCGGCGACGGCGCGCGAACTGCTGCGCAACTTCCCCAAGGGTGGCAAGCGCCGTCGCAAGCGCAAGAAAGGCAAGGATGGCGCTCAGCCGGGCGGGGGCGAGAACGGATCGAAACCTAAGAAGCAGAAGCCGCGGCGCTCGAAGGGGGACAGCGGCGAGAACGGCTCAGAGACGGAGATGGACCTCGCCGGCGCCGAGGACGACGCGGTCGCCGCCGCCGGCGACGACGACTAGATCGCCCGAGTCTTCGATTCCGTCGGCAACGCCGGAGCCCCCGTCCCAGGAGATCTCGCGTCCGCGCAGGGCATCGCGCGAGCGCCATGCGGCGAGGATGTCGTCTCGCTCTGCCGCGACCCAGTGGTCCAGGTGACGGTTTAGAACTTTGGCTGCGGTGAGGGGGGCCGGGGGGAGTCCCGACGGAGCAACAGCGGGGAGGCT
>JASLJO010000089.1 GCA_030152505.1 Solirubrobacterales bacterium
GTCTACCTTGCGCTTCTCGGTCTCGTCGCGCTCCATCGTGTAGTAGGTGAACTCGATCGTCTTGCGGCGCGAGATCGCCGTCTCGATCTTGGAGAGGCGCTGAGAGAGATCGCGGCCTCCGGCCGAAGCCGTCATCGCCATCTCGACCGGCGCCCGTTCGCCCTCGCTGACCGGGTTGGGGTGGCCCCAGGCGACCTGCTGCAGCGCGAGGCGCAGTGGCTCGGCGTAGGCGAATTCCCCTTGGGTCAGCAGCAGTAGCGCCGTGCTCAGCGAGGCCAGCTCGTCGTCGGAGAAGCGGATCGGGTCGAGGTAGAAGTTCTCCGGCGGCAGCGAGTAGAGCTCCGCCTCGAAGAAGCCCTCGCCCGGTTTCTCCACCCCGAGCTGGATGCCGAGGCTCTCCAGCTCAGCACGGTCGGCGTAGAAACGGCGCGCGAAGGCGTCGTCGTTCATGTCGCTGTAGCCCTCGACCTCGCGCTTGATCTCCAGCGCCGAGACCGGCCTGCCCTGCGCCATCAGGAAGGAGATCAGCGAGAGCTGGCGGATCAGCTTCTCGGTGTCCTTTGCCACCAGCCCAGAATAGTGAGGGCGACCCCGCGAGCCCCCCGCCGGAACCGCGGGAAACCCGCATTTTGGCCCATTCGAGCTGGATAGAGTCCGCCGCCATGGACGTCCATCGCAACCGCTCCGGCAGATGACCAGGCTGATCGTCCGCCTGGCGACGCTCGTCGCCGTGGTTCTCCTCGGCTACTTTTTGGTCGCCAAGCCGCTGCTGAAGAGCGACGGATTCGACCCACAGCGCCTGGTCCGCTGCGTCAAGCACGCCAAGCAGGACACGAAGAAGATCGAACGCTGCGCGCGCCGGCTCTGAGCGGCCCGTCAGGCCGCTTGACGGCTGCCGAAGTAGGCGGAGCCGGAAAGCGCCCGGTCGAAGCGTGACCAGGACTCGCCGTCGGGCAGCTCACGCTCGAGCCGGTCGAAGCTGCCGAGGCGGCCGCCGAGGTTGTCGATCATGTGGACGAGGACGGCCTCGCGGGTGGCGGGGACCACCGGTGAGCCGTGTTCGAGCGAGCCGTGGTGACTGAGGATGATGTGCAGGACGGCCTGGGCGAGGTCGGAGTCGAAGCCGGGGATCTCCTCGATCTCGCGGCGCACCGTGTAATAGCCGAGCGGGATCTCGCCCTGCAGGCGGCCGGCGTCGGTGAGGTCGATCGCCAGCGGGTCGTCGTTGTAGGCGACGGTCTTGCCGATGTCGTGCAGGAGGGCGCCGGCGACGGCGACCTCGCGGTCGATGCCCGGGAAGAAATTGGCCGCGGCGCTGACGGCTTGGGCAACCGAGACCGTGTGCTCGAGCAGTCCGTGGCGGTAGGCTTGGTGGTAGACCTTCGCCGCCGGCGCCTCGCGGAAGCGCTCCCAGATCGGCGAGCGCTCGCCGAAGAAGCGCTCGAGCAGCTCGCGCAGCTGCGGCTCCTGGACCGTCTCCAGCAGCTGGCGCAGCTTGCCCTCCAGCTCGGCAATGGAGACCTCAGACTCCGGGGCGAGATCGGCCGGGTTGTAGGAGCCCGACTCGGCCTCGGCGAGCGAGGAGAGCTTGATCTTCGCCCCCCAGCGCTCGCTCTGCTCGAAGGTGCCACCGACCTCGACCGCGGTCCCGGGTGCAGCCAGCGCGTAGAGCGCCTCCGCGTCCTCCCAGGCGACCGCCTCGGCGCTGCCGCTCGCGTCGCAGAGGACGAGCCGCAACCAGGGCTCGCCGTTGCGCTTGCGCCGCAGCTCACGCTCGCGCACCGCGTAGGTCCCCTTCAGCCGCTGCCCGTCCTCGAGCTCGCGCAGCGGCACCCTGGCGGCCGGCGGGGGCATCTCGGCGGGGGCCGAGGAGCCGCCGGAGGTGTCGATCAGCGCCTCCTGAAACATGGTTGGATCGAGCTGTTCCATCCATCGCCAAGGTAGAGCCAGAACCGGACGGCGCAGACGCGACTTTCCGCCCCGCCTACAGCAGCCCGCCAAGCCAGTGGCCGAACGCGACGGCGGCGAAGCCGGCGAGCAGCGAGAGTCCGAGGTTGACCCAGACGAGCTGCGTATGGCCGGCCTCGGCCAGGCGGTGCGAGTCGAGGATCCAGGTGGAAAAGGTGGTGAAGGAGCCGATCCCCCCACCGGCGACGACGATCAGCGCCTCGCCTTCCAGCGCCACACCCGCGACCAGGCCGAGCAGCAGCGCGCCGGCGATGTTGATCGCCAGGATGCCGTGCGGAAAGGGGTGGTCGGCGCGGGCGGTGAGCGCCGTGTCGATCAGGTAGCGGACGGCGGCCGCAGCGCCGCCGAGCAGGCCGACGGCGATCCAGGCGGGGGCGCTCAAGGAGCCGGCACCGGGCGACGCTCGAAGGCGATCCCGATCCGGACGAAGGCGTAGCCGGCAAGCAGGGTCGCGCCGGCGTACGCCACGGCGAGACCCAGATGCCCACCGTCGACCATCTCGAACAGCTCCAACTGCAGGGTGGAGAAGGTCGTCAGCGTGCCGCAAATCCCGGTGGTGAGAAAGGGATGGGCGAGGCTGTCCTCTGGATGGTCGCGCAGGCGGGCGACGAAGTAGCCGAGCAGCAGGGCGCCCGCCATGTTGACCGCGAAGGTCGCCCACGGCCAACCGCCAGGCCCAGGCGGCGCCGCCTGGGCAAGTCCGACCCGGGCCAGCGCCCCGAGCACCCCACCGGCGTAGATCGCGGCCAGGCGGCGAAGGTCGAATCGCGGGGGGCGCATCGGCGGGTCTCCTATCGGCGTCGGTGGACGTAACAGGGACCGTCAGCGGATCGAACCGCGCTTATGAAGGAGCGAGCCCCATCGCTCGCCGCCGATTCTAGAGAACTTGCGGGGAAATACGCAGATTCATTGAAGAGCATCAATGAATTGGATAACGTGACGTGCAGATGGCCGTGGCCGAGCTCCCCGTGATCTCCTGCTGCACCCCGCTCGCCGGGTCGTCGCTCTCCGAGCGGCGGGCGGCGGAGCTGGAGACGGTGCTGAAGGCGCTTGCCGACCGCCACCGGCTGCGCATCGTCAACCTGCTGCTGCGGGCCGGCGGCCAGCCGGTCTGCGTCTGCGAGGTGCAGCCGCTGCTCGGGCTTTCGCAGGGGACCGTCAGTCACCATCTCAAGCTCCTTGTCGAGGCGGGGATCGTCGCCCGCGAGGCGCGCGGCACCTACAGCTACTTCAGCCTCGTGCCGGGCGCGCTCGACTCGGTGCGCGAGGTGTTCGAGTGAGCGAGCGTCCTGACCTGCTGCGCCGCTCCGCCGCCGAGGGAATCGGCGTCTTCGCCCTGGTCTTCGCCGGCTGCGGCGCGATCGTCACCGACACCGTTCACGCCGGTGTGCTGGGGGCGGTCGGTGTCTCGCTCGTCTTCGGCCTGGTGATCATGGCGATGGTCTACGCGACCGGCCACCTCTCCGGCGCCCACCTCAACCCGGCGGTGACCCTCGCCTTCGCCCTCACCCGCCACTTCCCCGGGCGCGAGGCGCTCGCCTACCTGGCCGCCCAACTGCTCGGCGCTCTCGCCGCCGCAGCGCTTCTGCTCGCCGTCTGGCCCAGCGAGCCGGCCTCGCTCGGCGCCACCGTACCCAGCGTCGGCGCCGGCAGCGCCCTCGTCTACGAGGCGGTGCTGACCGCCTTCCTGATGTTCGTGATCATGGCGGTGGCGACCGACACCCGCGCGGTCGGGGCCGGCGCGGCAATCGCGATCGGCGGCACGGTCGGCCTCGACGCGCTCTTCGGCGGCGCGATCACCGGTGCCTCGATGAACCCGGCGCGCTCGCTCGGCCCGGGCCTCGTCTCCGGCGAACTGCACGAGATCTGGATCTACATCGCCGCCCCGATCGTGGGCGCCGCGATCGGCGCGCTCGCCTACCAGCTCGTCCGCGGCGAGCATCCGGTCGAGGCCCGGACGGAGAGCGCGAGCCCGGCGTGACCGAGGTCCACCTCTTCGACCCGCAGCAGCTCTACCGCCATTGGGAGGAGGGCCAGTGGAGCCCATTCGAGGTCGACCTCGCCACCGATGTGGAGCAGTGGAACGCGCTGGGCGGTGAGGACCGCGGCCTGATCTTCTGGGTGCTCTCCTCGCTGATGGTCGCCGAGGAGCGGATCACGACCAAGTTCTCCGGGCTGGTCGGCGCCCACGGCAGCGAGGAGGAGGCGACCTTCCTCGCCACCCAGCAGGTGGACGAGGCCCGCCACATGCAGTTCTATGCCCGCTTCCAGGACGAGGTCGTCGCCGACCCGGCGGCGATCGCAGCCCACGTCAAGCGCGCCCGCGAGCAGACCTCGCCCGCCTTCCGCGCGATCTTCGACGTGGCGCTGGTCGAGGCGCACGAGCGGCTCGTGGCGAACCCCGCCGACGCGGCGGCCAAGGTCCGCTTCGTCACCCTTTACCACCAGATCCTCGAGGGGACGCTCGGGCTCACCTCGTTCAACTTCGTCGCCGGCTACCTGGAGCGCGAAGACCTGTTGCCGGGATTCGTCTCCGGCTACTCGAAGATCCACCACGACGAGCACCGCCACATCGGCTACGGCACCTGGTATCTGCGCGAAGCCGTCGCCGCCGAGCCCGCCCTCGCCGACGCGGTGCGGGCGACGCTGCGCGAGCTTCTGCCGGCGGTCGCCGAGTCGCTGGCTCCGCCCGACCGCGAGGGGACCGACTGGAACGCCCTCGGCGCCGGCGCCGAGGAGATCCGCAACTTCGCCCTGGGGGGACTGACCCGTCGCCTCGACGTGATCGGCGTTCCGCTTTCGACCCTGTGACCGACTGGGGAGCTCGTGGCCAACGCCCTATTCGTCTGTCTCCACAATGCGGGCCGCTCGCAGATGAGCCAGGCGCTGTTCGAACGCGCCGCCGCCGGCCGGCACGAGGCGCGCTCGGCGGGGACGACCCCCGGTGAGCGCGTCCACCCCGAGGTGATCGCGGCGATGAATGAGCTCGGCATCGACATCGCCGACCGCATCCCGCGCAAGCTCAACCGCGCGGACGCCGAGTGGGCCGACGTGGTGGTGACGATGGGCTGCGGCGACGAGTGCCCCTACGTCCCCGGCAAGCGCTACGTCGACTGGGACCTGCCCGACCCCAAGGGCCGCCCACTGGAAGAGGTCCGCGCGACCCGCGACGAGATCCAGCGGCGCGTCGAGGAGCTGGTCGACGAGCTGAGCAGCAGCTGACCCCCCCTCCCCCCGGCGTGGTCGAGTTTTCGACCGCTATGCGACTCAAACCTCGACCACGCTCGGTGGAGAGGCGAGGAGACGCGGCGGTATGCGAGAGTCCGGCGCAATGAGGCTCTGTCGGTTCGAAACCGAGGACGGCGCCGCACTGGGCATCGTCGAGGGCGAGGAGGTTGTCGACCTCTCCGCGGCTGACGCGCCGCAGGAACCGGCAGCGGCGCTCGACGCCGTCGGGTCGGACGGCCTGGCGGCACTGACGACGGACGCGCCGCGTTTGCCCCTCGCCGAGGTCCGCCTGCTGGCGCCGGCCGCTCCCCGCAAGTACCTGGCGATCGCGCTCAACTACCGCGACCACATCGCCGAGATGGGTATGGAGGCGCCCGAGGTGCCGGTCTTCTTCAACAAGCAGGTGACCTGCGTGGTCGGCCCCGGGGCGGAGATCCACATGCCGAAGGTCTCGACCTTCCTCGACTACGAGGCCGAGCTGGCGGTGGTGATCGGCAGGCGCTGTCGCCACGTCCCGGCCGAGCGCGCGCACGAGGCGATCGCCGGCTACACCTGCGCCAACGACGTCAGCGTGCGCGACTGGCAGGGGAAAGCGCAGACGATGACGATCGGCAAGTCCTTCGACACGCACGGGCCGCTGGGGCCGTGGCTGGTCACCGGCGAGGAGCTGGGCGACCCGCAGGACCTGGCGATCCGCTGCTACGTCGGCGACGAGCTGCGCCAGGACGCGCGCACGAGCGAGATGGTCTTCGAC
>JASLJO010000188.1 GCA_030152505.1 Solirubrobacterales bacterium
ATCCGCTCGCCCGTCTCGGTCTCGATCTTCCCGAGCGGCAGAAGGCCCGCCTGGCCAGCAAAGGTCGGCAGCCCCCGGGGGGGCGGCGGCACCGCGCCGCCGGAGCGCAGGACGTTGGGCGCCGTGCATCGCCTGCTCGGCGGCTTCAGCAATCCGGCGATCTCGCTCGCGGCCACGACCCGCCGCCGCGCCGGCCGGAAGAGCCCGGTGGCGAAGCGGCAATCGAACCAGCGGCGCCGTCCGGGCAGGTCCGATCCGAGGAAGGCAACCCCGGGGATGCGCAGGCCCGAGGCGCGCAGGTGGTTCTCGCCAGCGAAGGCATCGAAAGCGGCCAGCACCCCCGCGAGCTGTGCCTTTGCCCGGCCGCGGACGGGCGAGGTGATGCGGATCAGGATCTGCATCTCAAAGAGCGGCTCGGCGCTCCCTAGCTTACGAGTCAGCGCCTGGCGTCCGGCCCACCGCTCCACCAGCTCGGCCGGCGGCGCGCCACCTCGGCGGCGCACTCCGCCGCCGAGCAGATCGGCCAGCTCGTCTCCCGGCACAGAGAAGGGCCGGCGGCGGCAGGCATGGCGAAGCAGGCGCCGGCGAAGCCTCCGGCGTCTCCCCGGCCTGACGGGCAGCAGGTCGACGCAGATCGTCGCCCCATCGCCGCCGGCGGGATCGAGGGCGTCGATCGCACGGGCAAGCCCCGAGAGCGGATCGGGGTCAAGACCGGCGGCGCGCAGCGGCTCGCTGCTCGCCCTTGCAAGGATCAGCTCGGCGCGGACGACCTCCACCCCCTCGGCCTCCTCCTCCCTCGCCGGGGCGGCCCGGAGCTCGACGCCTTGGTAGGCGGCGATCGCCGCGCGCAGAGCTCCCCGTGCCCGCTCGGGCACCTCGACCGCGTAGCGGAGCTCTCCGGACGGGTCGGCGTCGAGCCTCAGGCGGACCGCGCTCGCCGGTGCGTCGAGCAGGCCGCGCAGCGCCCGGCGAGATCGGCTGAGCCCCGAGGCGAAGCGGACCACCGCCTCGGCCGAGGGATCGAAGGAGTCGGCTGGGACCGCGAGCAGCGCCACGCGATGCTTGAGAGCGCGGCGAGTAACGACGAGCCGCGCGACGAGCACCGCACAGGCGAAGCTCAGCAGAGCCGCGGCGAGGCTGACAGCGGCGGGATGTCCCGCGAGCCCCCGTAGAGACTGAGCCCAGCGGGAAGCGGCAGAGGCGACGAGCACGATCGCGACAGCCGCCGCGAGAAGGGCGAGCGGGACTGCGTCCCGCCGATCTGACTCACTCACCGTTGACCCCTTCGGGGGAATACAAGTCAGCGAATTGCCCCCTTCGCAACCGCAGGCTGGATACGGCCTGGCGCATCCTGCGGGCGGTCACGCCGTCAACCCCGGCGTCAACCCCGATGGAAACCGCGGCGGAAACGCCCAAATCCCCAACCCGATGCGCGATCCTCATCACAGCTCCGGCCCCTGTCGTCGGGCGCTATGGCAACAGATCGCCGCCACGACAAGACGCGCCACCGGCGGACAGACGGCGTTGCCGATCTGCAAGAAGCGGCGGGACCGCGATCCCTGCCAGGGATAGTCGGCCCGGAACCCCTGCAGGACGGCGGCCTCCTCGACGCTGACGCGAATCGCGTTCTTGTCCTGCGAGGGCCACTTGTCGCCAGGGCGCCAGTTTGGGTCCCGATCCCGCGCCGAGGGTCCGGAGATTCGCGCCGCCGAGAGCACCGTCGTCGCTGGCCGCCGCCTCGTCCACTCCGGCGGACGCTCAACCATCGCCCTTCCCCTTCTGTGAGTACGGGGACTCGACCGTCCACGACCCCGAGGCCGAGTCGATCGTCCAAGCCGGGCAGCTCGCCGAGCGGCCGAGGCCCTGGGGTCGGCTGCCACCGGCCGTCTGGTTGTTGGTGAAGGTAACGGCGTCCTGCGCCCAGCCGAGAGCATCGGCCATGCTGATCCAGGGCAACAGGTCGCGCTCCCCCTCGCTGACCTGGTCGGGACGACGCGGGTTGTAGGAACGATGGGTGGGCCGGGGCAACTCGGCCGGCCCGTCGAGGGAGGCAATCAGGTAGGCGCGCTTGCGGGTCTGCGGAACGCCGTATTGCTCGGCGCTCAGCACCCCGGCCGTCGCTTCGTAGCCGTGGGCGGCGAGCAGCCCCGCGAACAGCGACCAGAGCTCGAGGACGGAGGGCACCTGCTCCAAGGCAATCCAGCGTGGTCGCAGCGCCACCGCCCAGCGCAGCGGCTCCACGGTGAGCAGCGAGCGCGGATCGCGGCAGGCGGCGAGGTGCTCGGCGCGGGTGTCGTGCCCGGCGGCGAGCTCGTGGGCGCAGGCGATCACGCGCGGCTTGTCGAGCCGGCCAAGGCCCTTGCCGGCAAGCGAGTACGCCTGGCAGGGCGGCGAGCCGATCAATCCCCACACCGGCGCAAAGGCCCCTGGGTCAAGCGCGGCGACGTCTGCTTCGATCCGCTCGTGCCCGGCGGCGCGCGCGGTGGCACACGCCCAGCGGTCGACGTCGATCCCAACCGCGGTGTAGCCAAGGGCACGCAGGCCCTCATCCCAACCACCCGCGCCGGCAAACAGGTCGATGATCCGCCGCTCGGTCATTGCCGCCTCCGTCGGATCGGCTCCGTCTCGGCGGTGGTTTCTGAACCGACGTCGAAGACCTCGATCCAGCTCGCCGCTTCGTAGACCGACCGCACCCGGCTCTCTGGCTGTCCCGGCGACGCGGACGTGCTCCAGGAGAGATGGAGGTGCGGCCCGCCGCTGCAGGGCGCGCAGTGCGCGGGGTCGCCGTGGTTTGTATAGCCGTTGTAGCCGATGAAGCGGAAGGGCGGGCGGGCGCAGACAGGCGCCACGCCAGAAGCCGCACACGAGGATCGCCAGCCCACGGCCTGCGCGAGGTTCATCGTCCGGCTCCAGTCGCCGTCGCGCGGCCCGGCGTCGATCGCGGCGCCGAGCGGGTGCTCCCCGGTCGCCTCGTGTCCGCTCGCCGCGTAGCAGGAGCTGACGAGAACGCCGAAGCGGCGCGCGAGGTAGATGACGTCGGGGACGATCCGTGCGTCGCATTGGATGCCCGGCGCCGCGCTCACGTCGGATGGCAACGCCGCGAGGCGGCGTGGGGAAAACGCCTTGTGGACCGGCCCCATCGGGCCGGCGCCCGAGGGAAGCACCGGCCCGACGCAACCGGCGACCGAGCCGCTGGATTCCCCAACCGCCGGCTCTCCACCGCCATGAAATCCATATGAGACCGCTCGGGCCATCACCCGCGCTGCGTAGTCGGCCACCCCGTCCCCGCAGGCGCCGTAGTAGTTGCAGGCGGCCTGGTGATAGGCGACGTAGGAGCCACCAGCCGGAGGCGCGTGCATGACGACGCGCAGGATGCGGGCGGCGGCGAATATCGCGTCGGCGGGGTCGTCCACGTCAGCGGCGCCGTCACCGTCGGCGTCGAGACCGAAGCGCTCCCACAGCGTCGGCCCCGTCCCGGGACTGCACGGCGATCCACGCACGTAGGCGATCTGCATCGGCCCGGCGCAGCCCGAGCCGTTGTCCCCGGCGCAGTCACCCGAGCCGCACTCCTGGGTGCCGATCGAGGCGAGGAAGCTCCAGTCGATGTCAAAGCGCCGGCCCGCGGCGCGGTAGAGCGCCAGCCGCCTCGGCGGAATCTCCCGCGCAGCGGCGCGCGTCGCCGGCTGGGCCAGTGCCGTGCCCCCGCCCAAGCAGCTAAGGTCGCCGCCGAGGATCGCCATCACGGTCGCGGTCACCGAGACGAGCAGCGCCACCGCCACCCCGAAGCCGGCGATCGCCAGATACAGACGCACACCGCGACGGCCGCTCACCGACCCCTCCCCTTGCGCCGCCGACGGCGTCGCCGCGAAGGACCCGGGTTCCCGTCTGGATCCTCGACGTCAGCCGCCTTTAGCGGCGCCTCGCGGCTCCGTGCGCGCTCGGCGCGGAGATCGGCGTCGAGGCTTGGCTCCTCCCCCGCCTCGGGGTTTTCTGGAGCGCGAACCGACCCCTGCAACGGCAGTCGCGCAAGGCGCGGGCCCTCCTTTCCCTCCGCGGCGGGCGAGAGGGGCTCCGCCACCGGAGTCTCCTTGGGCACAGGCGCCCGCCGCTTCTTCTCGCCCACATCTCGTCGCCCATCGCCAACTGGTCTCGGGTCCGCCTCGCCGGGCGATTCGATCGGGGAAGCGCCTCGCCCGGCAGGGCGGCTGTAGGAGGTGCCGAAGAGCGGCGGCGGGCCGGCGGGGCTCTGCCAGCGCTTGGCGCGGCGCGATCTCAGGTGACGGAGCGCCTGGCCAGGCGCTCCCCCCGTCGAGCGGGCGGCGCGCCCGGCTCCCCGCAGCGACCTGCCCGCCGCGCGGGCGCCGTAGTAGAGGCCGAGCACGCGCAATGAGGTCTCGGAACCCGGAGCACCCGGCCGGGTGGCGATGCCGATCAGGCTCTCGCTCAGCGCCCTGCGCTGAATGAATACGGCCCAGAAGAAGAGTGCCTGCAATCCGAAGGACATCAGCCAGCCGAGCCCTGAGGTGGCGCTCCCAAGCGCCCCGTTGACCGCCAGCAGCACCGCGAGGATGAGCGAGTAGGCGGCCTTCCTGAGCAGGAAGCCGGCGAGCTTCTCCAGCCAGCCGCGAAAGAAGGCGTGACCGCGGCCGGGGATCGCCGCCGCGATAAGCGCCACCGGCGCGAAAGCCAACAGCAAGAGCAACAGCACCTGGGCGAGGATCACCCCGACCGAGAGCGCGCCGAGCAAGCAAAAGGCCCCCAGCTCGCCGCCAAAGACGACGATCGCGACCAGCAGGCGTTGGTACTGGCCGCCCTCCTCCATCGCGTCGCTCGCGGGCCTGTCGGCGCCGCCGAGCCGGTAGCCGCCCCTTTCGCCGTCGGCCTCGGGCAGCTTCGAGGAGTCGCCTTGGTCGAGCGCCTCATACTCGGCGTCGCGTTCGTCTGTGCCGAGGCCGAAGCGCAGGAAGTGAGATGCGTACTTGTTGGCGTTGTTGACGCAGACCTTGCCCTCGGCGGTGACCTCGGTCCCGCTCTGAAGGCGGCGGGCGAGTTCGGCGTTCCGGCTCGGGTTCGAGGAGAGCGGCCGCACCGCGACCGATTCGGGGTCGGCGTCCCCCGAGCCCGGGCTCTCCAGGGCGCAGTGTTCGAGGCCACCGAACTCAAGGACGGCCCAGGGCTTGAAGACGAGCAGGTCGAAGAGCTGCTGAGCGTCGCCGTCGCGCGTCTGCGCGCCGCCGGAGGCGCCGCCATGGCCCGAGACCGAGAGAAAGGCCAGTGACATCCGGTTCGTCCACTGCGAGGCGGCGCCGATCGTCTGAGCGGGCTGGGCGACGAAGAAGAGCGCCACCACGACGTAGATCAGCGAGAGACCCAGAGCGCCCGCGGTCTCGGTGTAGCGGCGCTGGACGAGCGCCTTCCACATCGCCCAGATGCCGCCCACCGCGACCGCGAGGACGAGCCACGGCGCGCCGAAGACATCGGAGTAGATCGCATGGATCGCCTGCGAGACGGGTGCCAGAGCCCCCGCCCCGCCGGTCGCCTCCGAGCCGCCCAGGAGATCGAGGCTGAAGGCGAAGGCGAACAGCGAGATCAGCAGGTTCGCCAGGAAGCTCGTCAGCGACCAGAGGATCGAGGCGAGCAGGTAGGCGATCATCGGCGCGACACCCGAGGCATCGACGCCGCCGGTCAGCGAGGCCGAAACGGCGTCGAAGTGCTGGTCGAGCATGTAGTGACTGAGCGGGTAGCGGCCGAAGAGGCCGTTCGAGCCCAATGGCGAGGCCGGGCCGACGTTGGACCAGACGTCGCTCGCCGCGCCGGCGAGCGGATGCGCGAGTGCCACGAGCGCGACGGTCAGCCCGGACGTGGCCACGACCCGGCGCGGCCAACGGCGTCGATGCGCCGGCCTCATGCCTGCGCCGCCTTCGGCGTGTTGTCGAGCGCTGCTAGGAGCGAGGGGAAGACGAGGTCGACCTGCAGCTCGCCGAGGCGCCCGTCGAGATCGCGCATCAGGCACATCCCCTGGCGGTATTCGGTCAGCCGCGAGCGCAGGGCGACATCGGAGGGATCGAGGCCGACCAGAGCCAGCGCCCGTTCGGCCTCGGCGAGCGAGTCCTGGCCGAATAGGAAGTAGACCCCGACCAGCTCAGAGAGGTCGCCGAGGTCCGCGAGCCGCTGGGTGGCCAGCAGGATCGTCGCGTTCATCGCGCGGCCGAGCCGCACCAGGCGGTTCAGCAGCGTCCGGCCCTGAGTTGACGCGAGGAGAAACCACGCCTCGTCCAGCAGCACGATCTTGTGTCGTGTTCGGTTGCCGCTGACGAGGCGCAGAGCTTGTGCCGCGACGAGCGAGAGCGTCGCCACGGAGACGCGCTCGGCGCGGGAGTAGGTCTCGCGGGAGGCGCCGGGGTCGGGCAGGGAGAGACCCGGCGTGCGGATCGTGATGACCGAGAGCCCCTCCGCCATCAGGCGGCCTCCTCCGCGGCGAAGCCGAGGCGGGCGAGGCCGAAGTCCGAGAGGACCTCCAGCGCCTCGCCGGCCTCGCGCGCCGCCTCGACCTCAGAGGTGCGCAGGCGCTCGACGACGCGCATCAGGCTCCGCTCCCCCGCCCGCACCGCGTCTCGCACCGCCCGGTCGATCGCGTTCTCCCAGGAGGGCGGCGGATCGCGCAGCAGCTCCAGCAGGTAGGAGGAGGCCAACTCCTCGCGCAACTCGGGCAGCCCGACCAGGAGCGGGTCGAGCCTGCCGCGGTGGCGCGGATCGCCCGAGAGCTCGACCACCTCCACCCGACCCTCCAGCTCGGGAACGCCCTCGAGGTTGTGGTCGGGCTTGGGGTCGAAGTCGACCACGAGGGAGCCGCGGCGCTCGGCCCCGTAGGCGATCGCCTGTGCGGCGAGCGTCTTGCCCGAGCCAAGCGTGCCGGCGAGGAGCACCGCGGAGGGCCGGGCGGTGCGCGGCGCCTCTGTCGGGTCATAGCGCACCGGACGCCGGGCCCCGGAGGGGGTGTGGCCGATGTAGGGGCCGGTCGGGGAGCCGAGGGCGGCGCTGGCGGTCGGGACCATCGCGCCGAGCTGCTCGACGGTCATCTGCTGGCGATAGTCACCGAGCGAGCCGGCGTCGGCGCGCGGCAGGTGGTCGAAGAAGAGACGGTGTTGCAGTCCACGGGGGCGGTGAAGGCGCACCTCGCCGAAGCGCTCGCGCAGGGCCTCGACCCGGCGCTCCAGCTCCTCGCGGTCAGGGGCGCCGACGGCGATCCCGAGATATGCCCGCAGCATCGGCGGGTGGGCGGAGGACTGCAGGACCGCCTCGTACTCGCGCGCCAGCTCGCGGTCCTCGGTGGCCTGCCAGCCCGGCCCCGCCTGTGAGGCTTCGGCCTGCTCGCGCCAGGAGTGCTCGGCGTCGAGGATGCGCTTCCGCACTTGGCCGAGTGCCTCGCGGTTGCCGATCCACCGCGCGTGGAGGACGGCGTCGGCGGGAAAGCCGGCGTCTTCGAGCGGGGCGAACAGCAGCTCCGCGTCGCCGGGGAACTCGGCCTCCTCGGCGAGCGAGCCGGCACAGAGGAGGGCCTGGTAGGAGGTGCCCTCTTCGGCCTCGACCATGAGCGAAGGGGGCTCCCCCGGCTCCTCGCTCATCGGCGAGTTGGCGCAACGCCACAGGTCGCGCCCGAGCGGCTCATGGTCCCGCTCGCCCTCGCCCTGCTCCAGGACGAGCGCGTCGGGCTGCCACGCCCCTTCGAGCTCGGGCTCGGTGACGCCGCGACAGCTCGCGCGGCGAAGCAGCCACTGCAACTCGGAGGTCCTCGCCCGGCGCAGGCCGAGCAGCGCCGAGAGCCGATCGAAGCAGCGCCGCTCCGCGCCGGCCAACTCACGCAGCTCTCGGCCCGAGACCGGCCGCGGCCCTCCCACCCCTGCCATCTCCTCCACCGCCCGCCGCGCCCGGTCGAGCGAGCGGAGGTAGCCCTTCGGCGGCTCGCCGAGGGAGACCGCCACGTAGACCTCGGGAAGGCTTGAGCCGAGCTCGGCAAGCCGCGCCTGATGGCCATGCAGGTAGGCGCGCCAGGCGTCGGGATCGGCGTGGCGCGGATCGGCCGTCCCGGCCAGCTCACGGGCGTAGCGCCCGGCGGGGTAGGCGCGCCCGACCCGCCAGATCGAGAAGTCCGTCCCGACCAGATGGCCGAAGCGCTCCAGGCCGCGCAGGAGGCCCCACTTCTCCGCGACGGGCAGGAACGAATAGGAGACCGTTGCCGCCCGGTAGAGGGCGGCCGCCTCACCGCCGGGGCCGATCAGGACGTTTCGCCTCGCGTAGCGCAGCGGGAAGCGGATCACCGCGACGCTCCCCGGTCCCCGTCCCCGGCGACCCAAAGCCCGCCCCCGCCGCGCAGTGCGACCCCGCTCGGCGGCAGCGGCCGGCCGAGCGAGCGGCGCCGCGGCAACAGGCGCAGGGCCAGCCAGGAGACGGCGAAGCGGTCGGCGCGGCGCCCATCGGGGGTCGCCTGAGTGGCGAGGGTCCCGACAGCCGCCGGGAGGACGATCAGGCGCAGCGGCCAGTCGAGCAACCCCAGGGCGAGGCCGAGGATCCAGGTCCCCGCGAAGGCGGCGCTCCCCGCCACCACGGCCGCGACCCGGCCGCCGAGCAGGCCGCCCGCGGACGCGGCGAGGAGCGCCGTGAGCGCCTCGACCGTGCCCGGGTCAGAGCCGAGGGCGAGGACCCCGGCGAGGGCGGCGGCCGTATAGGCGAGCCAGCGCAGAGGGACGCCACCGGGGACCGGGATGACGTGGCCCTCTACCTGGTAGATCCGCCGCTCGGGGCGGAAGATGCGCTGGTAGGAGCGGATCGGCTCGGTGCCAGGGTTCACGGGAGGACCTGCCCGCCGATCGCCCTAGCGGCGTTCGCCACCTGATCGGGGCTGAAGACGAGCCAGCCGACCAGGGTCGCCGCAACGAAGAACATCGCCAGGTCGGTGAAACGGCGGTTGAGCAGGAAGACCAGGCCGACGACGGCGACGATCCCGCCGTAGACCTCGCCCGCATAGCGGCGCAGCAGCGAGCCGAGGTTGTGGCCGACGTCGTTGCCGGCTGCGAGGGCCGCAGGCGCGAGCAGCAGGCCGGCCGCCAGAGCAGCGAGCAGTGCGAGCAGGAAGGCCGCACGCCGGCTCATCGCAGCGCTCCCTCGACGGCCTCGACATACCAGCGGTTGCGCCTGAGCAGGGACAAGCGGTAGGCGAGCCGGTAGACCGCGCCGCTGGCCGGGTCGCGGAGTCGGCATGCCACCACGACCGTCCGCCGCGGTCCTTCTCCGCCGCCGAGCTGCAGGGCAGCGCCGGATGCGCCCACCAGTTCAAGCGAGCCGGCGAGCGGCGTGACCGCCGCCCCGGGAGCCAAGAGATAGGAAAGGTCTCCCGGCGAGCGCGCCGAGAGGTAGGCCGGCAGGAACTTCTCCACCAGCGCTTGGATCGAGGCGACGGCGGGACCGGCGATCGGCCGGGGCCGCTCAGGGGCGGCCCCGGCCACGCTCGGCGCCGCGACCAACCAAGGCGCACCCAGTACCGCCACCTCTCCCGCCCGCGAGCGGGAGATCGGGACGGCGAGGTAGAGGGTGCGCGCGTCGCGGAGTTCGCAGGCGACGGTGAGGATCGCCCGACCGCCGCCGAGCTCTTGGGTTGCGGCCACCTCGGCCTGGGCGACGCCTCCCCCGGCCCTCGGCGGATGCCCGCCGCCGACGTCCGCGCCTTCGGCGAGAAAGGGGGCGAGCGAGCGCCGCGAGGGATCGGCGAGGTAGGTACGGGCGAAGCGCACCGCGATCGCGGAGCCCGGCTGATCGACGGTCGTGGCCGCGACCGTGACCGGGGCGCCCCCGTCGGTCGGCGCCAGGACTCCCCCCAGCCCTCGCAGGAGCAACAGGCCGACGACGATCCAGATCGCCGCGCGACCGACCCAGCGCAACAGCGATCCCACATCGACGTCGGTCGACCTTGCTCTGTCACCCACCTCTCGACTCACCTTGCATGCGCCTCCCCGGCTTGATCGAAACGTGACCTTTTTGGAAGCCGCGCTCCGAAAGTGTTTTTGCGTGTGAGTCAGAGGTACTGCGGGGAAGGCGAGAAATCTACAAACGTACGTATGTACGTACGTACGTCGGCGAATGCACCCTTACTTTGTGCTATGGCCGTGCCTGGAGCGAGTCGGTGATCTGCGCGATCACCCACCAGGCGCCCCAGTCCTCGACCGCGTAGACGGCCATCCTTCCCTCGCTACGGCGGCGGAGAATCCCCTCTCGCCACAGCAGAGCGAGATGGTGAGATGCTTTCTGGTGCGGCAGGCCGATGTGGTCGGCGAGTTCCTGCACGCTGGCCTCGCCGTCATTTAAGACCTCCAGCAACGCGATCCTGCTCGGCTCTGCGATCGCCCGCAGCCGCTGCGCGGTCAGTCCGATGACCTCTTCGCTCAGCGGCCCTCGCATGGTCGAGCCCTAGAGGCCAAACTCCCCCGAGGAGCGCGAGCCGTCCCGAAGTCCGCTGTCCGCCGGGGGCGCGACCTCACGGCTGCCGAGCGCCGATTCGGGCGGCTCCCCGATCGGCGGAGCCTGCTCAGGCGCGGGAGGGGGCGAATCGGGCGGCTCCCCGATCGGCGCTTTGGCCTGGCCGCTCGGCAACGGACTCGGGGGCCGAGATAGCTGACGGGCATCGCGCCGGGCAGGGTCTGGGCGTCGGCGACGACGCCCATGCGCCTTCGGCGAGAGGGCGCTGTGCGACGACGCTCCTGCCGGGGTGGTCCGCGCGCGCGGACCCGCGGAGGCGGGGCGTGCAGATCGGGGCTCAGATGACCGAAGCGGGGGGTCGCCTCCAAGCGCGACAGGCAATACCACCCGTGCCAACACCACCGCGAGAACCGCAAAGGCCGCCGCCGCACCCATGCGGACGCGGCGTGAGGATGCACGCCCTCGCGGCGTACTCGGAGTGCTACTGACGGCAGGCTCCGGGACCGCGGCGACCTCAGCGGTCGGCTCGGCCTCTGCCGGGGAATCGGCGCGACCCTGCAGCAGCTCCCAATACTCCTCGCCCGTGGCCTTTGATTCTGATGAGGCGAAATCTCTCTCCACCTTGATTCCCTCTCGTGCGGTGAGCCTCCGACGCGGAGGCTCCGGTTCTGCCAGCTACAGACACACACGTGCGGGAACCGCCTGGCGCCACCCCGCGCTCAGGAGTCACTTCGATCCGACAATCAGCACGCTTGTCGCCTGGCGGTGACACTCATAGTGTTAGTGGGCTTTAGCGCCGCCGCCTTTGGCCAACAAATGTTTGAGTTAAGGAACCGACACATTTCTATCTGCGAGTTGTTTGTGCCGATGTTCAGAGATCGGATTGACCCAATTTTCTGAATCCGGGGGGCGCGAGGAGCGCGTCATCCGTGCAAGAGGGAAAGGGCCCGGGTTAGGCCCAAGGACATCCGATCGAACATCAACCAAGGAGCAGGGAATGTCCCCTCAAACGAGC
>JASLJO010000194.1 GCA_030152505.1 Solirubrobacterales bacterium
GGCCTCAACCCGGTGATCGTCCACGGTGGAGGGCCCGAGATCACGCAGTACATGGAGCGGCTCGGGCTCGAGGTGCGCTTCCACGAGGGCCCTCCACCGTGGACGATCACCGGGTTGAGGCCGACGTACTTGAGCAGCACGACGTCGGTGGCGAAGCCCTCGCGCAGCGACTCCTCGCGCATCGCCGAACCGCCGTACTTGATCACGACGGTGCGGCCGTGGAACTCCTTGATGTAAGGGAGCGCCTCCAGCAGGGTGTCGACGTTGCTGCTCATTTCCAGCTCCTCAGGTCGTGTACTCGGCGTTGATCCGTACGTACTCGTAGCCCAGGTCGGAGAAGTAGACGTGGGCACTGTGCTCGCCGCGATCGAGTCGCAGCCCAATCTCCGCCTCGGCCACGTCCTCTCCCAGCTCGGCGGCGTCGATCGAGTCGGCGCCGATCTCTTCCAGGTCCTCGCCGGCCAGGGCCATCCCCGCCGCCTGGGCGATCCGGCCCCAGTTGGGGTCGCGGCCGAAGAGCGCCGTCTTCACCAAAGGGGAGTTGGCGATCGCCCGGGCGACCCGCTCGGCCTCGGCAGCGCTGGCCGCGCCGTCGACCTGGACGCGGCCGACCCGCACCGAGCCCTCGCCGTCGGCGACGATCTCGAGCGCGAGCTGCAGCAGGACCGCGTCGAGAAGCCCGTCCGGCAGCGGCGCGCCGGCCTCGCCGGTCGCCTGCAACAGGACGGTGTCGTTGGTGCTCATCTGGCCGTCTACCGTGACCCGCTCGAAGGAGCCCTCGACGGCGCTGCGCAGGACCGGGTCGGCGTCCTCGACCAGGGCATCGGTCTGGACGAAGCAGAGCATCGTGGCGAAGTCCGGCTGCATCATCCCGGCGCCCTTGGCCTGGGCGGAGAGGGTCACCCCGCCGGCGCGCAGGGCGCAGCTCTTCGGCCAGCGGTCGGTGGTGAGGATCGCGTCGGAGAAGGCTCCGCCCCCGGCGGCGGAGAGGGAGCCCGCGGCCTCGCCGATCCCCGACAGCACCGCTTCGATCGGCAGCGGCACGCCGATCACGCCGGTCTCGGCCACCGCGACCGCGGACGGGTCGAGACCGAGCTCCGCGCCCGCCCGCTCGCACATCGCCCAGGCGTCGGCCATGCCCTGCTCGCCGGTCTCGGCGTTGGCGTTGCCGGCGTTGACCACGGCTGCGCGCACGGCGCCGCCATCGACCCGCTGCCGGCAGATCCGTACGGGAGCGGCAGCCGAGGCATTGCGGGTCAGCAGCAGCGAAGAGGAGGCCCGCGGCGCGTCGCAGACAAGCAGGCCGACGTCGGTCTTGCCGCCGCCCTTGAGCCCGCAATGGGCGGCACCGGCGCGGAAGCCCGGCGCGAGCTGCGCCGTGTCGAGCTCCTCGACACCGGCCGGCGGGTCCACCCAGCGGGACTTGAAGAAGCTCACAGCAACCCCTCCGTCTCCTCGAAGCCGAGCATCAGGTTGAGGCATTGGATCGCCTGGCTCGAGGCGCCCTTCCAGATGTTGTCGATCGCCGAGAAGGCGAGCACCCGCCCACGCTCCTCGACGGTGACGTAGACGTGGCACTCGTTGGTGTCGCGTACGTCGCGGAGACTGGGCGGCGACTCGACCGCGTGGACGAAAGGCTCGTCGGCATAGCGCTCGCGGTAGAGCGCCTGTACGTCCTCTTGGCTCATCGGCTCGCTGAGCTGCGCGAAGCAGGTCGTCAGCTCACCCTGGTCGAGCGGCAGGAGGTGGGGGACGAAGGCGACCGGGGCCTCGCTGCCGAGCGCCGCCAGCTCCTGCTCAATCTCCGGCCGGTGGCGATGGCCCTCGGTCCTGTAGGGGAAGGCGTTCTCAGTCATCGCGCTGAAGTGAACGGCGTCGTCGCTGCTGCGCCCGTAGCCGGAGGTGCCCTGCATCGCGCTGATGAACACGTCGGTGACGAGGCCACGCTCGGCCAGCGGCGCCAGGGCGAGCACGCTCGCCGTCGGGTAACAGCCGGGGACGGCGACCAGCTTCGCCGAGCGCAGCTCGTCGCGGTAGAGCTCGGTCAGCCCATATACGGCCTCGCCGAACAACTCGGGAGCGCCGTGCTCGCCGTACCAGCGCTCATAGGTCGGCATCTCGCGCAACCTGAAGTCGGCGGAGAGGTCGGCGACGACTATCTCCCGCTCGCGCAACGCGGCGACGGTCGGCGCCGAGGCGCCGTGTGGATAGGCGACGATCGCCGCGTCGATCCCGTCCAGCGCGTCGAGGTCGAGCTCGCTCAGCACGATCGGCGCCCGGTAGCGCGGGTAGAGCCGGTCGAGCCGCTTGCCCGCATCGCCGCGCGAGGTCGCGGCGATCAGCTCCATGCGCGGGTGGCGCCAGACGAGCTCGGCCGCGAGCGCCCCAGTGAAACCGGATGCTCCGGCGACGAGGACTCTTGCCTTCTCACTCACGCAGCGACCCCCCGATCTCGCCCAGCCCGGTGGCGATCGACTCGCGGCCGGCGGCGACCTCTTCGTCGGTGAGGGTGCGGTCAGCGGCGCGGAACTCCAGCCGCAGGGCGAGGCTCTTGTGGCCCTCCTCCACCTGCTCGCCTTCGTAGAGGTCGAAGACCTCGGCCTCGCGCAGCAGCTCGCCACCAGTCGAGAAGACGGCGGCCCGCACCTGGGCGGCCGAGACGTCGGCAGGCACGACGACAGCCAGGTCCTGACGCACCGAGGGGAAGGTGGTCACGTCCTCGAAGGTCTCTTCGCCGGCGGAGGAGGCAGCGACCAGCGCCGCAAGCTCGACCTCGAAACCCACCGCCGCCTCCAGGTCCCACTGGCGACAGACGAGCGGGTGCAGCTCACCGACCCAGCCGGCAAGGACATTCCCGGTACGGATCGCGGCGCTGCGGCCGGGGTGCAGGAAAGGCTCCGAGGCGGGCTCGAACGTAAGCGTCACACCGAGCCGCGCGGCCAGCCCCTCCAACACGCCCTTGAGTACGAAGAAATCGGCGCGAGCGCCCCCACCCCGCCAAGACTTCGGTGCGAGTGATCCGACCGCCAGCGCCCCAAGCCAATGCACCTCCACAAACGACGCCCCCCGGTCGCCGACAAACCCCCCGCCCAACGGGTCGACGGGCCTAAAAGAGGACTCCGGCTCCCCTTTTAGGCCCGTCGGCAACTCATTCAGGTAGGTGCGGCCGGACTCGAAGAGGGCGACGTGCTCGGCGCCGCGGGCGAGGTTGTGCTGGGCGGCAGCGAGGAGGGAGCCGAGCAGGGTCGTGCGCATCACCGACTGGTCCTCGGAGAGGGGGTTGGAGATGGCGACGGCCTCGGCCCGCGGGTCATCGGCGGGGATGCGCAGCCGTCCCGCCTCGCCGGGATCGGTGAAGCTCCAACCGACGACCTCGTCGAAGCCAAGGTCGCGCAGTGCGTCCTCGGCGCGGCGCCGCAGGTGCTGATCCCGCCGCAGCCCGCCGGCCTGGCCGACCGCGGGCAGGGTCGAGGGCAGGTGCTTGTCGATGCCGTGCACGCGAGCGACCTCCTCGATCAGGTCGACCTCGCGGCTGACGTCGTAGTGCCGGTCGGGCGGGACCGTGACGACGAGGCCCCGGCCCTCCGCCGCGACGCCGAAGCCAAGGCGCTCCAGGTAGGCGACCTGGTCGGCCTGAGCGACCTCCATGCCCAGCAGCCCGCCGACGCGCTCGGCCCGTAGCACGATCGACGCCGCCGCCGATGCTCCCGCGCCGGCGTCGATCGAGCTCCGGGCCGAGCGCGTCGGCGGGCTGCTGGGCATGGAGGTCGCTCAGGCCGACC
>JASLJO010000233.1 GCA_030152505.1 Solirubrobacterales bacterium
CACGCCCCAGCGTCGAGCTTGCAGGCGAAGGTCGACCCCGACTCGCTGGAGCCGAAGGACAGGCTTGCCGAGGTTTCGCTGGTGGTGAGTGCCGGATGGGCGGTGATCGTGGTTTGCGGCGGGGTGGTGTCGCCGGGAACCTCTGGAGTTTCGCCTTCCTCGGCCGGTTGTCCTTCCGGGATTTCCGGGGTCGGCAGGGGGGCGGGTTCGGGCGTGGGAGTCGGAGTCGGTTCCTGTGCGGGCTGATCGGGGCGGCCCTTACCCTGACGGGAACGGTCCTTACCCGTACGGTCACCGCTGCGCCCCCGGTGTGGATGCAGCGCAAGTCGGTTGGACACCCCGATCTTCTTGAGGCTTTGACTCAGCGCCCGCTTGGACGGCGCCACGACCTTCCTCTGTCCTGGGAACTCCCCAGACTCTCCGAGGGCCCATCCCGCGCCGACGAGTATGAGTGCGAGGCAGACAGTGAACACAGTGACCGCCTTGCGTAGAAGTTGTCCTCTACTGGAGCTATTCGAGTACCCGTCTCCGATCATGTCCGAAACATGTCGGATGGGCACAGGTGCCGGTGGACCGTTGCTGCCTGTCCCCAGACGGATGTACGAGCCTGGCCATTAGCAGGCCTTTTTGTTCGTTCAGGCGCTCTCGAAGCCCCGCGGGCTTTGGGTGCAGGCGCGCGAGAACGTCAGCCGACAGGTACGGCCACGTCGGCCTCGAAGCTCTGTACCACTGCCGCGATCCGCTCAATCTGTCGATCTTCGATCGTCGGGAAGATCGGTAGTGAGCAGCTCTCCGCAGCCAACTTCTCCGCCACCGGCATGCTGCTCGGCCCCAGGCTGAGCCCCGCGTAGGCGGGCTGGAGGTGGATCGGCGTCGGGTAGTGGATCGCGCTCGAGATGTCGTTGGCTTCGAGGTGGTCGCGCAGCATGTCTCGCTGTGGCGAGCGCACGACGAAGAGGTGAAAGACATGGTCACCGTCGGCAGCGGGCGGGGCGGGCAGCGTTGCCGGACTGCCTGAAAGCGTTTCGCGCAATGCGGCGCCGGCCAGCCGACGGCGTTCGTTCGCTGTATCCAGGAGGCGCAGCTTCACCCGCAATATCGCCGCCTGCAATGCATCGAGGCGGTCGGTCCTCGCCACCACCTCGTGACGGTGGCGAGTCGCCTCGCCGTGCGAGCGCAGCAGGCGCACCCGCTCGGCGAGCCCGGCGTCGCCGGTGACAACGGCGCCGCCGTCGCCCCACGCGCCGAGGTTCTTGGTTGGATAGAAGCTGAAGCAGCCGGCGTCGCCGAGCGATCCCGCCGGGCGCCCTCGGTAGCGAGCACCGTGAGCCTGGCAGGCGTCCTCGACGACGAAGACGTTACGTGCCCGGCAGAGCGAGAGCAGCGGCGCCATCTCCACAGTGCGGCCGTAGAGGTGGACTGGGATCACGCAGCGCGTGCGTGGCGTGATTGCCGGCTCCACGGTCTGTGGCGTGAGCAGGGCGGTGTCCTCGTCGACGTCGACGAGGCATGGCGTCGCACCGGTGGCGCTGACCGCCTCGGCCGTCGCGATGAAGCTGTTGGTCGGCACGATCACCTCATCTCCGGGGCCGATGCCCAGCCCGCGCAGCGCCAGCTCCAGAGCCGCGGTGCCAGAAGAGACCCCCACCGCGTGCTCGGTTTCACACCAGCTTGCGAACTCCCGCTCGAAGCCCTCGACCTCCTCGCCGAGAGTGAAGGCCGCATCGCGGCTGATGCGTGCTACGACGTCCTGCAGCTCGGCGAGCAGCTGTGGATCGGCATTGTCCAAGCGCGTAAACGGCACGCGCGAGTCACCTCTGATTGCCGCGGGCGCCGATCCCGCCGATCCCGCCACGGTACTCACGCGGTCACCTGCTTCACCGGGCCGCCGGTGCTGGTGACCACCGGCGCCTCCCGCTCCATGTCGTCGAATGCGGCCGCGACCTCCTTGCGGGAGCGAACGCCGAGCTTCGTGAAGATCGATGCAAGGTGGCTCTTGATGGTGCTCTCGGCGAGAAAGAGGCGCTTGGCGATCTGCGCGTTGGTGAGCCCGTTGCGGACCAGGGCGAGAACCTGGCGCTCCCGGTGCGAGAGGACCGGTCTTTCGACGCCGGCGCGAAGTTTGCGCGGAACCACGGACTGTCCGCTGACCACGGCCCGGATTGCGGTCGTGAGGTTGAGCTCGAGTTCGGAATCGAAGACCAGGCCGGTCGCTCCAGCGTCAAGCGCCCGCCGCACGCCGGGACCAGTGGCCGGAGGCGAGATCACGACGACCATCAGCTCGGGCACCTCACGACAGAGCCGCCGCAGGCTGGCTATCTCGCGCGGCGCGTCGACATCGCAGGCGAAGATGACTATGGAGTCATCCGGAGCCGGCCGCTCGACTTCGTTGACGACCTCGAGTTGGGCCGATACGCAGAGATTCTGCTCGGCGAGAGCGCCGGCGATGCGGCGATGCATCTCGTCGTCAGCTGCAATCGCGATCACGAACGGTCGGGAGAACCGCCGCGAGGGGTCTCCGGTCGGCTTGGCCTCCGGCTGCATATGGATGTAACGGAGGCCGCGCCCCTCAGCTTGTGCGCCTGCTGCAGCCGATCGGGCAAAAGGATGGGCGGCGGCAGTCCGTTGAGTCCATGGATGCACAGTCCGCTTGCCCAAGATGTCGGATCGGTTCCGATCCTGTCGGGGGAACCCGCCAACGAGGCACCGCACCGGCTGATCGACGACGTCTCCTTCAGCGAGGGCGTGATCGTCCACTCGTTCGTCAATCTCTACGGCTGTCGGATCGGCTCCCACACCCGGATCGGGACCTTTGTCGAGATCCAGCGCGGCGCTGAGATCGGCGCCGCCTGCAAGATCCAGAGCCATAGCTTCATCTGCGACGGGGTGCGGATCGAGGACGAGGTGTTCGTCGGCCACGGGGTCACCTTCGTCAACGACAAGCACCCCCGGGCGACCGACGATTCGGGAGCGCTGCAGACGGAGGCCGATTGGAAGCTTTTGACGACGGTGGTCGAGAAGGGCGCGTCGATCGGTTCAGGGGCGACGATCCTCGGCGGTGTTCGGATCGGCTGCAATGCCGTGGTCGGCGCCGGCGCGGTGGTCATCAGGGACGTGAGGCCGGGGCAGACGGCGGTTGGAAACCCGGCCAGGACGTTGCCGCCAGCGCAAAACGTTTCGGGCCTGAAGAGGTAGCACCCGGGCACGGGGGTAGCATCGGCGCCCGACCGTGATCGCTCGACTGCGCCGCAATCTCCGCGAGTGGGGACTGGGCGGGACCCTGGCCCGTTTCGTTCGTCAGTTGCGCGAAGGCATCGTGTTCGAAGAGGCGATCGTGCTTCTGAAGGAGCTGGATGCGATCGTCGAGCCGCGCCGCCACGTCGGCCTGCGGGTCGAAGACATGGAGGAGCGGCATCTGGCGGGCTTGTGCGAGGTCAATCGCAGGCGCGGCGTCCCTGAGGCCGATCGCTACTTCGCCAACTCGTTCGCCAAGGGCTATCACGGCTTTGTCGCCCTGAAGGACTCTGAGGTGGTCGGCTACTACTGGTGGGTGGACCGCGACGCCGAGCCGCCCCATCCCGATCTGTGGCAGCTGGGGCCCGGCTTCGAGCTCGGCGAGGGCGACGTCCACGGCTCCAGCCTCTTCCTGCTCGAGGAGCATCGCGGCGGGGGTGCGGCGGGTGAGTTCCTCTACGCGATCGAGACCAGCCTGCGCGATCGTGGCTACCGACGCATCTGGGGTTCGGTGGTCCAGGAGAATCGTCCCGCCCGCTGGCTCTACAGTACGCGCGGTTATCGGTCGATGTGGAAGGTCGAGCACCGACGTTTCATGTATTTCAAATCGAGGAAACGGGTCCCCCTGGACGACAATGGAGGAAAAGCATGAGCATGGCCGGTGAAGTCGAGAAGTTCATCGTCGAGGAGATCGCCCTCGGGACTGGGGTGGAGTCGGTCGGCCACGATGAAGACCTGCTCGCTCACGACGTGATCGACTCGCTCGGGATCACCGAGCTGGTCGGCTTTCTCGAATCGCACTACGGGATCGAAGTCGGCGACGACGACCTGCTGCCGGAGAACTTCCGCTCGGTCAACAGCGTCGTCGCGTTCGTCGAGGCCAGGAAAGGCTAGCCCCAGTGTTGATGAGCCTCCTCTACGAGCAGGCCGAGGCCCGTCCCGAGCAGACTGCGCTGGTCTACCGCGAGGAGCGGATCGGCTACGCCGAGTTGGTGGAGCGCGTCGAGCGGGTCGCCGACGGCCTGCGCCGGCGCGGTATCGGCCCAGGCGACGCGGTCGGCCTGGCCCTGCGCGACGACCCCTGGTTCGTCATCTGCTTCCACGCCATCGCCGCCCTCGGCGGCCGGGTGGTGCCGGTCAATCCCGCCTTCAAGCAGCCCGAGCTGGAGTTCTGCTTCCGCGCCGCCGGTGTCCGCGCGGTGATCAGCGACGAGCGCACGGTCGGGGTCTGCGAGCGCATTCTCGCCGGCTTCGACCGGCCGGCGGAGGTGATCAGCGCCAGCCCCGCCCACGGTCAGTCGCTGACCCTGGAGATGTTGCTCGAGAGCGGCTCGGCCGAACGACTCTCGCCGCGCCGGCCCGATGAGATCTTCGTCTATCAGTATTCCTCCGGCTCGACCGGGAGGCCGAAGCTGGTTCCGCGCACGCACGCGCAGTGCGCCGCCGAGGCGGCCCTCTACGGCACCCTCGACATCGGCCCGGCGGACACCATCTTCAGCGCCATCCCCCTCTTCCACACCTATGGCATGGGCGCCTCGATCTTCGGCGGCGCCGTCTCCGGGGCGACCCTGGTGATCCTCGAGGATCCCCACCCCTTCCTGTTGCGCCGTCACCGCGCGCTGGAGCTGATCGAGGCCGAGAAGGCGACCGTCTTCCCTGGCGTGCCCTTCAACTTCCGCCTGATGGCGGAAGCGCCCGCGGGCGCCGACCTCTCCTCGCTGCGGCTTGCCTTCTCGGCCGGGACGGCCTTGCCGCGGGCCAGCTTCGAGGCCTTCGGGGAGCGCTTCGGCGTCCTCGTCAGACAGCTCTACGGCAGCACCGAGACCGGCATCATCAGCGCCAACATGAGCGAGGATCCGGTCACCACCTTCGAGTCGGTCGGGGCACCGCTCGGCGAGGCGCAGGTCGCGATCGTCGACGACGACGGCGAGCCGCTGCCGGCCGGCGAGCAGGGCGAGGTGACCGTGAAGAGCCCGGCGGCGACCAACGGCTACGCGGAAATGGACGAGCCCAACCGGCACGCCTTCCGCGACGGCTGGTACTTCACCGGCGACCTCGGTCGTCTCGACGAGGACGGGATGCTCTATCTCACCGGGCGCAAGAAGCTCCTGATCGAGGTCGGCGGCTACAAGGTCGATCCGATCGAGGTACAGGACGTCGTCGAGGCCCATCCGGGCATCGCCGAGGCGATCGTGCTCGGTGTCCCCGGCAAGGTCGAGGGCGAGGAGATGGTGAAGGCCGTCGCGGTGCCGAGCGGGGACTGCGACGAGCGCGAGCTGACCTTCTTCTGTCGTGAGCGGCTCGCCAACTTCAAGG
>JASLJO010000242.1 GCA_030152505.1 Solirubrobacterales bacterium
GACCCGGGGCGAGCGCATCCGTCGCCGCCAGTCCTCGACCGCATCGGCCGTCGGCGCTCCGAGCTCCAGCTCGGCTCCGAGGCGGGCGAGCTCGACCGCTGCCGGACCGTCGACCGAGTTCGCCGCGGCGGGTAGTGAGGCGCGTAGCGAGCGGCCGGCGGCGAGCGAGTCGGCGACCGCCGAGGCCACCTCGGGTAGGGCGCGCTCAAGCTCACGGCGAAAGCGGCGGCGGCGATTCGAAACGGCCCAGGCCGCCAGCGCCGGACCGGCGATGGCCAGCGGCACGGCGAGGACCGCCCCTGCCAAAAACCAGCCACCGAGCAACGCCGCACCGCCTCCGACCGCGGCGAGCCGGCGACGCTCCACGGTCGAGGGTGCGTAGCCCTCCTCCCCAGCGCGCCGCAATGGCTCCAACGCGAAGCGCAACCACTCGGCGATCGCCGGGGTCGCCAGCACCGCTTCGCGCGCGGCCAGTGCCGCCAGGCCTCCGGCGGCGGCGCCGACCAGGGGCAACACCGGCCCGGCTCCGGCGCTCACGACGAAGCCTCTCTTACCGCAGCGATCTCACCGACACGGCGCGAGCCGTCTGCACGCCGCTCGATGTGGACGACCAGATCGATGCCACCGCGGACCTGGGCGGCGATCGCCGCGTGCGGCAGCCCCAACCCGGCCATCAATGCCAGCGTCTCGAGCCGCGCGAGCGCGTCGATCGGCGAGTTGGCGTGCACGGTCGAGAGCGCACCGCGGTGGCCTGTGTTGAGGGCGGTCAACAGGTCGAGGGCCTCGGCGCCACGCACCTCGCCGATCACGATCCGGTCGGGCCGCATGCGCAGCGCGTTGCGCAGCAGGTCGCGGATCGTCACCTCCCCCCTACCCTCGACTCCGGCCGGCCGGCTCTCGAGACGGACGACATGGCGCCCCTGCAGGCGCAGCTCGGCCGCGTCCTCGATCGTCACCAGGCGCTCATCCGGCGAGACGAAGCCCGAGAGGGCGTTGAGCAGGGTCGTCTTTCCCGAGCCGGTGCCTCCGCAGACCAGGATGCTGCGGCGCTCGACCACAGCCGTCTTGAGCAGCTCGAGCTGCGACTGGGTCAAGGTGCCCAGCGCGAGCAGCTCGCGGGGCCCGGGGCGTTCGGCGCCGAAGCGGCGGATCGAGAGCGCTGGCCCGTCGACCGCCAGCGGCGGGATCACGGCGTTGACGCGCGAGCCGTCGGCGAGGCGAGCGTCGACCATCGGGCTGAGCTCGTCGATGCGGCGGCCGAGCGGCGCGAGGATGCGCTCGATCGCGTTGCGCAGCTCCTCCTCGTCGGCAAAGCCGGCCTCGACCTCTTCGATTCGCCCGGCCCGCTCCACGTAGACCTGGTGGGGCCCGTTGACCATGACCTCCTCCACGCTCGGGTCGGCGAGCAGGTCCTCCAACGGCCCGAGCCCGACCGTGTCGCGCAGCACCCGGGTGACGAGCGCCTCACGCTCCGCGGCGCCGAGCAGCGCCGCCTCGGTCCCGACCAGTTCACGCACCTGCTCGCTCAGGTCAACGCGCGGCCCCTTCCCCGCCGCCGCTGCTTCGCGCCGCGCCTCGATCAGTCTGGCGCGCAGGGAGCCCGCCAGCTCCTCCAGGTCCCGCTGCCATGCGTCCGTTGGAGCCATCCAGCTCACCCCTCGGGCAGCAGGGTCACCTTGCGGGCGAAGCTCTCGGCGGCGATCAGGCGCAGCGCCTCGCGCCTGGTCAACCCCATGGTCGCCGCGGAGATCGTGCCGGGCCCCGGGCCTTCGGCGCCCGGCCGCAGCGCCAGCAAGGGGACCCGCGCGGCGGCGACGTAGGTCCGCCCAGGGCCGCGGCCCTGGGGTTCGCTGGTCACCACCACATCGACCTTCGCGCCTGCCGGCGACGAACCGGCCGCAAGGAGAGCGTCGGCGCCGCTGACGGCGATCTCGACCGGGTGCCGCCCCGAGCCGAGGCGGCGCCGGTGGGCTCGCGTCCGGCCCGCCCCGAGCTGTGCTCCGAGCAGGTAGGAGCCGGCCGGCAGCGGCGCGAGGGCGACCAGTCCGAGCGCTTCCTCCGGCGCCGCCAGGGCACCGGGCGGCGCGAAACGCCGCGGCACCCGTCGCAGCGCCAGGTCCGAACCGATCTCGACCGCGCCAAGTCGTCGCCCGGCCGCGAGCGCATTTTCGACCACGACGACCGGCTGCAAAGGGCCGTAGCCGCTGGCGGCACCGGCACCGTAGCCGTCGGCGATCGCCGCCGCACCGGCCGCCGAAAGCAGCGCCGCCAACAGGAAGGCCAGTGCCCGCCGGCGCCGCCTCACGCTGTCAGGGAGCCGCGATCGCGGTGCAGCGGAAGCTCCAGCATGGCGAGCGAACCGCGCCCGGAGCAGCGCAGCGCGAAGCGGCCGCCATGGGCCGCCGCCACGCGCCGGACGACAGCCAGACCGTGTCCGTGCCGGCGCCGCCCGGAGAGACGGGCGATCACCTCGTTCGGCGTGTCCCGCCGCCCCGGCGGCCGCGATGCGCTGCCCGAGTCGGCGACGACGATCCGCACCTGTCCCTTGTACGGGCGCGCGTCTATCGAGATCCGCGGGCCGCCATGCTCGATCGCGTTGACGATCAGGTTGTCGAGTGCCTGGGCGAGCTCGACCCGGTGGCCGCAGATGACCGCGTCGCCGGCGCGCCAGCGCAGCCGCAGCGAGCCATCGGCAAGGCTCACCGGCCCCCGCCAACGCCGCACCGCCGCGTCGAGCAGCGGACGCACTTCGATCGGCTCGGCCGGCAACGGCAGCGTGGTGCTGCCGTTCACCTCGCGGTCGAGCCGCTCCAGTGCCGCCGCGGCCAGCTGAACCGAGCTTTCCAGCGACGGCGGCGGGCCGCCGCTTCCGGCGCCGGCGAGCGCGATCGTCTGCAGTGGCCGGCGCAGCTCGTGCAGCGCCTCGTTGAGCGAGCTGCGGCGACGCCCCGCACGCAGGTTCTGGGCGGCAGCGACGGCTGTCATCGTCGCCGCCAGCGGCCAGCCGGCGAATGCCTGCGCCAGCTCGATCATCCGTCGAGGAGGCGGTACCCGACGCCCCAGCAGTTGATGACGAAACGCGCCCGCTCCGGGTCGAGCTTGCGCCGCAGTCGGCTGGCATGAGAGTCGAGTGTCCGCGTCTTGGTCGGCGCCCGATAGCCCCAGACCTCGCCGAGCAGCTCGCGCTTGGAGAAGACCCGGTGCGGGTCCGTCGCCAGCACACGCAGCAAGGAGAACTCCTTCTTGGAGAGGTGCACCTCGCGGCCGCCGACCCAGGCCCGCCGCCGGCCCGGATCGACGACGATCTCCCCAACCCGCATCGGTCCGCTGCGCGGCTGCTCGGCCCGGCGCAGCACCGCCGTCATCCGCGCCCGCAGCTCCCCGTATACATACGGCTTGACGACGTAGTCGTCAGCTCCAAACTCGAGCCCGCGCACCCGCTCTTCGTCGGCGCCGCGGCCACTGAGGACGATCACCGGCAGCCGGGGATCGAAGCGGGAGACGATCCCATCCGCTGCGCGGATCTCCTGCAGCACGTCGAGCCCGGAGGCATCGGGCAGGGTCAGGTCCAAGAGCATCAGGTCCGGCTGCTTGAAGCGGCAGAGCCGCAGGGCGTCGGAGGCGCTCGGCGCCGGCAATACGCCGAAGCGATCCGCGGTCAGGTTTTCGCAGAGCAGCTCCAGGGTTGGGGTGTCGTCCTCGCAGACGACGACGCTGGCGATCTCACGGCGCTGTGGAAGCATGCCCCTCCCAAGGGCCACAGCACCCCCGACTCTCCCCCCTTCGCCGACGATCAGTCCGCAAATAGCCGCAGTTTCCTCAGCTCCCCTGGAGTGCGGTCAGGCAGCTCGAGGACCGCGGCCGCCCGGCGATCCCAGACGACGCGGCGCGGCGGCACCTGCCGACGCAACGAGCACGGACGGCCGTGGCCGTCGAGGAAAACGAGGTCGAGTGAGAAGCGCATGCCGAAGGTGTGGACGCCGCGGCAGCGCGGGATCAGAAGTCCGGGACCGGCCTGGTCGAGGTCGAGGCCGGAGAGGCCGAGCAGGCGGGCATGCGGCGTCGCGGCGAGCGGCACCTCCCGGCCAAGGACGATCGCGGACGGAAGTCGGCGGAAGCGGCGGTTCACGCCCTGTAAAGGGCTCAGCCGATCGATTTCTCCCCCGCCCGCTGGAGCGCAAAACCTGTTTCAGCCCCTGAGGCGGGCAGGCACGCGGTTACGATGACAGGCATGATCCAAACCCTGCCGACGCTGGGCTTGCGAAGGCAGATGGGCTTCAACGTGAATAAGAAGACGACCCGCAGAGGAAATTACGAGTCGGGCTCCGACTACGTGCTCGAGTACGGCGAGCTCCGCTTCGCCTTCAACGAGGAGGACTTCGGCCAGCGCGTCGAGCAGGCCGCAGTCAAACTCGGCTTCGTCCAGCAGGGGCTGAGCCGGGAGGAGCTCGACGACCTGCTCGACCTTGCCGTCAACGGCGAGATCTCCGAGCCCAGCTCGGAGCTCGGCGAGCACATCAACCTCAATTGGGAGGATCTGGTCGGGCCGTCCAACCGCAGCCTCGTCCATTGGTTGCGTCGCCTCGTCTTCCGCGGCGCCTGGCTCGACCAACGGGTCAAGGAGGGTGAGCTCGACGTCGTCTTCGACGGAAGCACGCAGACCTTCGGCTACGTCCAGCCGGACCGCGGCAACGAGCTGATCGAGCTCTCCAAAGAGCCGAGTTGGCGCCGCATCGCCTATCGCAGGTAGCGGCGGGCTAAGACGGACGCTCGATGGCAGCCACCACCGTGAGCGAGCCAGAACCCGTCGGCCCCACACCCGCGTCGAAGAGCTCGCGCGCCTCGTCGGTGCCGCCGAAAGACTCGGCGAAGCGGGACAGGGAGTCGATCAGGACGATCACGTCCTCGCCGCCACCGGCGCGGGAGCGCGCCTGGGCGATCGCGTCCTCGGCGTGGTTCGCCTTGCCGGCGGAGACGATCTCCGCCTTCGGCGCCTCGCGCTTCCAATCGGCCAGCTCCTCCGGTGTGGGATCGACCAGCAGGGCGATCGGGTCCGGCCCGCTCGAGGCGTCGGAGAGCTGGGCGGCAACCTCGCGCAGTAGCGACGTGCAGATCCCGCGACTCTCGCCGTAGACGATCGCCTGCCGCCCCGAGACCGCCGGCAAAAGCAGGTCATGGACGCGAACACCCTTGCGGCGTCGGCCCCAGCGACGGCGGCGGCGTTTGCGTTTCGGCCGCTCGGCTTCGCGGCCGCTTTTGGCAGCAGGCACCGGCTCGGCCGCTTTCGCCTCGTGCCTCGGCTCACGCCGAGCCTCCTCGCGCGGCGCGCGCGAGCGACCCCGGTCGCGCTGTCCCCGCGGCGCCGGCTCGCCACCGCGGCGGTCACCTTTCGGTTTCGATCGCCCCTCCGCGTTGCCGCCCGCAAGCTTCTCGATCAGCTCGGCGCGGGACAACATCCGGTAGCGCTCGATTCCGGCCTCCGCGGCCAGCTCGTGCAGCTCGGCGATGTGCTTGGACTCCAGCTCGGTCTTGTTCATCGGGCGGCAGGTTATTGGAGCGCCTAGACGGCCGCCGCCGCGGGGTCGGCGCCTGCCTCTGCCAGCGCCGTGGGCCAGGCTTCGGCCTCGCGCTTCACCTGACGGCGCGACCAGCCCAGCTCGGCCCCGAGCACGGCGGCGATCGGGCGGACGGCATCGGCATCGCGCAGCCGCGGCGCGGCCAACAGGCCCAGACGGGTGCGGCGCAGAAGCACGTCGGCGACGCAGCGCGCCTGCTCGAGGCGCGCTGCGATCGCTACCTCTGCCAGCAGATCGGGGCGACCCGGCACGATCGGCTCGGCGAGCCCGGGATCCTCGCTCGCCAGGGCGAGGACGTGGCGGGCGGCGTGCCCGTAGCGAAAGGCCAGTTGGGCCACAGCCTCCTCCCCGACGCCGTCGGGCGCACCGAGATCCTCGGCGCGCGCCTCCATCCCCAGCGGGATCTCGGCCGTGTGGCAGGGTGCCTCGCGCCCCTCGCGCTCGACCAGGCGGTCAACCGTCTGCTTGGCCATCCGTCGCCAGGTCGTGAGCTTGCCACCGGTGATCGTCAGCATCCCCGAGGACGTCTCATACAGCTCTGCTTTGCGCGAGATGTCGACCGACTTCTTCGGGTCGCCGGTGGAGATCAGCGGCCGCACGCCGGCGTAGGCACCGACGAGGTCGGCCTCGCCCAGCTCTTTGCCGAAGAAGGCGTTGACCGCTCCGAGCAGGTACTCGACGTCGGCCTCGCCCGGCTGGGGATGGTCGACGTCGCCGTTGAAGTCATTGTCGGTGGTGCCCACCAGGGTGCGCCCGTACCAGGGCAGAGCGAAGATGTGGCGATCCTCGCCGGCGGGAACGATGCAGGCGGCCGAGCCGGTGGAGATGTCCTCGCGGTCGAGCAGGATGTGGGTGCCGCGGCTCGGCGAGATCCTCGGCACGTCCTCCTCCTCGGCGAGCTCGGGGCCGATCCGGTCGGCCCAGACGCCGGTCGCATTGACCACGTTCTCCGCCTCGACCTCGAAGCGCGCGCCCGAGTCGGCCTCGACCGCGGCGACGCCGACCGCGCGGCCGTTGCGAGAGAGGACCTCCGTCACCTCCGCCCCGTTCAGCATCACCGCGCCGAAGCGCTCGGCCTCGCCGAGAATCGTCAGCACCAGGCGCACGTCGTCGGTCTGGCAGTCGTAGAAGAGGTAGGCGTCACCGGGGTCGCGCGACTCCAACGCGGGCACCAACTCCAGCAGCTCGTCGCGGTCGATCGTGCGGTGGCGGTCGGGCGACCAGTAGAAGTCCTCGTCCTCCTCCTTGGCGGAGCGCATCTCGCGGCGGCTGCGCCCGACCCGCGTGGTCGCCAT
>JASLJO010000260.1 GCA_030152505.1 Solirubrobacterales bacterium
TTTTCGCGCTCCAGGGGAGGGTAGACGTTATTTGAGCGGTCGGGGTCTTGTTTTGCGCCGCATGGGGTTTCAAACCTCGACCGCGTCGCCGCTGGCTAGAGTTCCCGCCCCAATGCCCGCTCCTCCCACGGCCACCCCCGACCACATCAAGGACGTCAACACGCGCTACCACGACGCGGCGGCGGACGAATACGACGCCAAGTGGGGCATCGACTTCGGCGCCACCGGTCAGCGGCAGGTGCGGGGGAAGCTCGCCAAGGCGCTCGGCGGGCTGGACGGCGAGCGCTTTCCCGATGCGCTGGAGATCGGCTCGGGAACGGGCTACTTCTCGCTCAACCTGCTGCAGATGGGGACGATCGAACGGCTGACCGCGACCGACATCTCGCCGGGCATGCTGCGCCGCCTCTCGGCCACCGCAGAGTCGCTCGGACTGGAGGTCGACACCGTCGCCACCGAGGCCGAGGAGCTGCCCTTCGAGAACGAGAGCTTCGACCTCGTCTTCGGCCACGCCGTCCTCCATCACATCCCCGACCTGGGTCGCGCCTTCGCCGAGTTCCGGCGAGTGCTCCGCCCCGGCGGCGCGATCGCCTTCTGCGGCGAGCCCTCGCGCTACGGCGACCGCCTGGCGGCGGCGCCCAAGCGTGCCGGGCTGATCGCCGCGCCCACCTGGCGCCGCCTCGTCGGCGCCCGCCCGCGCGCCATCCCCGAGATGGAGCAGTCGCACGGCCACGCTTTGGAGGGCGAGGTCGACGTCCACGCATTCGCCCCCGCCGACCTGCGTCGCCTGCTGCAGGAGGGCGGCTTCGAGCGCCGGCGGGTCGGCGGCGAGGAGCTGCTCGCCAACGCCTGGGGCTGGGGCCTGCGCACGGTCGAGGCAAGCGCCGAGCCCGAATCGGTCTCGTGGTCCTGGCGCCGCTTCGCCTTCAACAGCTACATCGCCCTGCAGAAGATCGACACCCGCCTCCTCGAGCCCCACCTCCCCGCCGAGCTCTTCTACAACCTCCTCCTCTCCGCCCGCAAACCCACCTGAGAAATCCCCCGGGCGAAATGGAGCGATTTGGGGGTCCCCTTTACCCCAAAGGCTTCCGTATGCCACGGGCGGCAACGGTTGCCAGTCTCGCTGCCACCTCCGCAGGGGCATGGCGGATCTGACTTTCGGCGAAGCGCAAAGTGGCCAGCCCCGCGGCGGCATGTGCCTGATCGCGCCGGTAGTCGGTCGCCTGCGCGCCCGGCGTACGGTGATAGCGCCAACCGTCGACCTCAACGACCAGCCCAAGCTCGGGCCAATAAAAGTCCACTCGATAGCCGCTCACCTGAGCCTGGGTCTCGGGCAAAGGCAGTCTCGCAGCCCGTGCGATCGCCAGAAACTTGCGCTCGAGGCCAGAGTCGGTGAGAGCTTCGAGGCCGAGCAGACGACGCATGCATGCCATCCCAGGCCTGGGAGGAAGTGTTCCCATGGTCGCCCGCAACGCCTCCGGGTCGGTCAGGTCGAGGCGATCTGCTTCGTTGATCGCCCGTTCCACCTGCCACTCCGGAGAGCACGAAGCCAGGTCCACAAGCGTCGAGACCGGATCCGTCACCGGTATGCCCGCAACCTCGCAGCGATGCTCCAGACACAGGTCAGTCCTTCGATGCGCCCGGATGCCCGGGCGGCGACGAGGTGCCTTACGGGGGACCACCACGTCAATTGGGGTCTCGTCTGAGGGACGCACGAGGCCCCATAACGTCGCCGCACTGCGATGGCTCAGCAGAGCCTCGGCGCCACAGCTCAATACAGCCGCCATCCACCTCCCCTTCCGACTGACTTCCGGCCTCCCAACGACATATATGCCTCGACCAAGGGGGTGCAGGCGGCCTGTCCTGATCCGATGCTTGATCGAGTCTGGCCCCAGGCCACCGGCCAGCAATTGCGCTCTCGTCACGACCCCGTGCTGCGCCCGGGCCAAATCCCAGATCGGCCCGCGGGCATATGGAGTCCTTTGGGGGTGCATATACCCCCCAAGCGCTCCGGCGAGCCGTATTCGCCCCCCTTGGGCCGGTGTCGACGCCTGGGGTTGGCGTTATTTGCGATCTGGGCGGCGGGCGCGGAAGAGCTTGGTGCGGGAGTCGAAGCCCTTGAGGCGTTTTTCGCCGGCGAAAGAGTAGTCGAAGCCGGCGCCCGCCGCGTCCTTCGCGGCGGGATCGAGCAGGACGCTGCCGGGTTTTGCGATTCCGGTGAGGCGGCTGGCGAGGTTGACGGGGCGCCCGTAGTAGTCACCGGCCTGGACGTGGACAGAGCCATGGGCGACCCCGGCACGCAGACGAGGGAACTCGTCGCCTTCGGCGTCGGCCGCCTCGACCATCCGCAGCGCCGCCTCGACCATCGCCGCCGCGTCGGTGGAGACGAGCATCGCGGCGTCGCCGATCAGCTTCACCAGCCGTACCGGCGGCTCCGCGACCGAGGTCGCCAGCTCGTCGAGACGGCCGGCCACCAGGCCGAGCTCTTCGGTCTCGACCTGCTCGCCGAGCTTGGTGAAGCCGACCAGGTCGGCAAAGCAGACGGCGATCTCGGGGGCCGTACCCATCTCGCCGGCGGCGAGGTCGGCGGCGCCGATCACGTCGCGGCGGATCTGCTCGAGCATATGAGCGCGGAAGGCGTAGGCGAGGGTCGGCTCGAACAGCGGCAGCATGTGCTCGGCGGCGGCGGCGAAGCGCAGGGCGAGGTCGCGCTCGGTGTCACCGGGCTGCATCAGCGTTTTGGTCACCAGTTCGCGGTTGGCCTCGGCGATCCGCGCCGTCGCCATGCCGACCGTGCGCGCGACCTGCATCATCCCCTCCTCGGGTAGGCCGAGGTCGTAGAAGGCTTTGACCCGCTTGGCCGCCTCCAGGTCGACCTCGGTCACGGCGCGCTCGTCCGGATCGGGATAGGGGACGCCGAAGGCGGCGCTGGTGCGCTGCAGGATGTCGAGGTCTATGCCGACCTTCTCGGCGACCTCACGCGGGGTGTACCGGGCACCGCCACCGGCCACGGCCCGCTCGACCGGCAGCAGGGCCAACCGTCCGCCCTCGACCGCCTCGCGCAGCTCCTCCAAGGGGACGCCTTCGCCGGCGAGGCGCTCCAGCAGCTCGCGCCGCGCCTCGCGGGCGTCGCCCTCGGTGCCGTCGAGCAGCCCCTCCGCCTCGAAATCGATCGTCATGCGACCGCCACGCTACCGCCGCGGCGGGGGTCGCCGCCGCCGCTCAGCGCGCCGCTGGACGGATCGCGGGCGACCGCCTGCACGCCGCCGAAGAAGAGGTTGATGCGGGGACGACGCAGAACTGGAACGCCGCGCGCCTCAATCCGCGCCAGCGCCTCCTCGTCGATCCCCGGCTCGGCCTGGACGATGCCCTGCTCGATGTGCAGGCGCGGCGCCCGCACCGCCTCGCCGGCACTCATCCCCTGCTCGACCGCGCGCACCACCGTCTGCACGATCGCCGAGCGGATCCGGTTGGAGCCGGCGCTGCCGAGGCCGAGCTCGATCTCGCCGTCGCGGCGCACCACGGTCGGGGCCATCATCGAGGGGACGCGCCGCCCGGGTGCGATCGCATGAAAACCGAGCGGGTTGAGGTCCTCCTCGCCGAGCATGTTGTTGAGGATCACGCCGGTGCCGGGGACGAGCACGCCGGACCCCGAGCCGTTGGAGCAGGTGACGCTGCCACACATGCCCTCGCCGTCCAGCACAGCGATGTGGGTGGTCGAGCCGAGCAGGTCGCCGGCGCGCAGGTCGAGCCCCCGCGGGTCGAGCAGCGTCCGCTCCAGGTCCTCGCCGTAGAGCGCCTCGGCGAACTCCTCGCCGCGAGCGTTGTTGGCGGCGTCCAGCGCGGCAACGAGCTGCTCGGGGCCGCTGCGCTCGCCAAGGCGCTCGAGCAAGCCGAGCGAGTAGGCGATCAGGATCCCGCCCGAGGAGGGGGGCGGGTTGGTCAGCACCTCGGCGCCGCGGAAGGGCGCCTGGATCGGGCGACGCTCGATCGCCTCGTACTCGGCCAGATCGGTCGGCCCGAGGGTGCCGCCGTGCTCGCGCACGTAACCGCTCAGGGCGGTGGCGACGTCGCCGCGGTAGAAGGGCTCGGCGCCCTCAGCGCCGAAGCGTTCGAGCGCATCGGCAAGCTCGGGGAAGCGCAGGACGTCGCCCTCGCCCAGCGGCCGCCCGCCGGGCGCATAGAGCTCACGAGACTCCGCCAGGCGCTCGTGGATCGGCCAGAGGATCTCCAGGATGTAGGCCTGCTCGGCGTTGATCGGGGCCCCCTCGCGGGCGAGCCGCACGCCGGCGCCGATCAGCTCGGAGAGTGGCGCGGTGCCGAAGCGTCGCAGCGCCAGCTCCAACCCGGCTGCCGTCCCCGGCACCCCGCACGATGCCGGCCCGACGTAGAACGTCTGCACCGTCTCGGCATCGAAGTGGACCGGCACGGCGGCCAGCTCCACCCCGCGCTCGTTCCCGTCCTTGCCGGGTGCGGCGACGAAGAAGTCGATCAGCACGCTCTCATCGCCGTGGCTGACCATCATGAAGCCGCCGGCGCCGAAGCCGGTCAGCGGGCTCTCGACCGCAAAGGAGGCGAGCACGGCCGCGACCGCGGCATCCACTGCGTTGCCGCCTTCGCGCAGCACCTCGGCGCCGGCCTCGGCGGTCAGAGGGTGTCCCGCCGCGACGACGCCGCTCATGGCGCGTGCGCTAGCCGGGGAGGAACTCGGGGACGTCGAGGCTGCTCAGCTCGCCGGCTTTCTCGTTGCGCGGCGCGCGGCCACGGCCGGCGTCCTTGGTACGGCGGATCGTCGGCTCGGCGGACCGGCGCGGCGCCGGCTGTCCGTCGAAGCGGGTGGCGACGACGGTGACCCAGATCTGGTCGCCCAGGTCCTCGTCGATGTTGGCGCCGAAGATGATGTTGGCATCGGGATGGGCGGCATCGCCGACCAGCTTCGCCGCCTCTGAGACTTCGACCAGTGAGAGGTCGGGGCCGCCGGTGATCGAGAGCAGGATCGCCCGCGCCCCCTCCATCGAGGTCTCCAGCAAAGGCGAGGAGATCGCTTTCTCGGCGGCCAGCAGGCCACGGTTCTCGCCGCTACCCATGCCGATCCCGAGCAGTGCCCGGCCGGCATCGGACATGATCGTACGCACGTCGGCGAAGTCGAGGTTGATCAGCGCCGGCAGCGTGACCAGGTCAGAGATCCCCTGCACGCCCTGGCGCAGCACGTCGTCGGCGACCTGGAAAGCCTCGACCATCGAGGTCTGCTGGTCGAGCACTTCGAGCAGGCGGTCGTTGGGGACGACGATCAGGGTGTCGACCTCCGCCGCCAACTCCTCGATGCCCTTTGTCGCCTGGGTGCCGCGGCGCGAGCCCTCGAAGCTGAACGGCTTGGTGACGATGCCAACGGTGAGCGCACCGACCTCGCGGGCGAGGCGGGCGACCACCGGAGCGGCGCCGCTGCCGGTACCCCCACCGGCGCCGGCGGCGACGAAGACCATGTCGGAGCCCTTGAGCAGGCGCTTGATCTTGTCCTGCTCCTCGAAGGCGGAGCGGTGGCCGACCTCAGGATCGGCGCCGGCGCCGAGGCCGCGCGTCTGCTCGTCGCCGATGTGCACGGTGACGTCGGCAACGCAGAGCTGCAGCGATTGAAGATCGGTGTTGACCGCCATGAACTCGACGCCGGGCACGTTCGCGTCGACCATTCGGTTGACTGCGTTCACCCCGGCGCCCCCCACGCCGACGACCCGGATCACCGGCTGATGCGGCTCCCCCGAGCCCGGCGGCTCATACTCCGGTTCCTCCCGCCCATACCGCGGCGTGTCGCTCGGCCGTTCGTGCCGAGGCACCGGCTCCTCTTCAAAGACCCTTTTCAGCTTTTCCGGGGCGGAGGGCCCTTCGTCCGTAACCTCATCGAGAGTCGACTCGGCCGACCCTGAGGCGTCAACCCCTGACGCCTCTCCCGCGGGTGGCGCCGTAGGGGGGACCGTCCCCGAGGAAGCTTTAGCTACCGCAGGGGACGGTGGGTCCCCTGCGGCGACAGGACCCGCGGGCTGGGGCTCGTCCGAACCCTTGTCGTCGACTTCCTGCGCATCGTCAGACGTACTGCGAAAAAGCTCGGAGAGGGGCCCCTCGCGCATGCTCGCCCGCTTACGCCGACTCATGTGCCAAGACCTCCTTCGCCAAGTCTCGATAGTAGCCCGCGGCGTTCCCCTGGGGATCGTACTTGAGCACGCTGGCGCCTTTGACGGGCGCCTCGGCGAATTTGATCGCCTTGCGGATGCGCGATTTGAAGACGAGGTCGCCGAAGTTCTCCTCGAGGATCTCCACCGCCTCCTTGGCGTGGACCGTGCGCGAGTCGAGCATCGTCGGCAGGATGCCCTCGATCCGCACGTCGGGGTTGAGGTTCTCCTGGATCATCTTCAGCGTGTTCTGGAGCTGAACCAGCCCGCGCATGGAGAGATACTCGCACTGCACGGGGACGATCACCTTGTTCGCGGCGGTCAGGGCGTTGATGGTCAGCAGCCCGAGGCTGGGCGGCGTGTCGATGCAGACGAAGTCGTAGTCGCCGGCGACCTCTTTCAGCGCCTTCTCGAGCGAGCGCTCGCGGCCGATCTTGGTGCTCATGGCGATCTCGGCACCGGCCAGGTCGATCGAGGACACGGCGATGTCGATCTCGCGGTGCTGGATGATCTCGCTGATCGGCATGTCGTTGACCAGCACGTCGTAAAGGCTCTTCTCGACCTTGTCCGGGTCGATTCCCTGGCTCATCGTCAGGTTTCCCTGCGGGTCGAGGTCGATGCAGAGCACCCGGTGCCCCGACTCGGCAAAGGCCACCGCAAGGTTCAGCGTGGTCGTCGTCTTCGCCACCCCGCCCTTCTGGTTGGCGAACGCGATCACCTCGGCGTGCGAGGTGGGAGCCTCCTCGACGGGCTCGTCAGCCACGGCTTCGTGCCGACTGGGCGCCAACAGATCCCTGGGCATGAACCGCTCCGGCTCATCCCTCTCAGCTTCCTCGGCAGACGCCTCTCCCGCGGGTGGCGCGGTAGGGGGACCCGTCTCCGAGGACGCTTCAGCGACCGCAGGGGACGGTGGGTCCCCTGCGCCGACAGGACCCGCGGGCTGAGACCTCTCGGGAACCGCCTCCTCCATCGCCTGCAGCTCCTCCACGATCGGATGCTGCTCGTCGAATTGCGGCTCTGGTGCGGGCGCGGTCTTGTTCTTGCGGCTGAGGAATCCCATTGCGCGGGTATTCGCAGGGGTGCCCGTTTTTCCTGCCGCGCCTCGAAATTGCTAGGAATCATCCCGATCCCAGAGCTACTCGACAAGAGATTGGTATTCGTGA
>JASLJO010000309.1 GCA_030152505.1 Solirubrobacterales bacterium
CTCGCCGAACTCCCCGCGGTTGATGTAGTCGACCGCGCCGAGCTGCTTGACCAGCTCACCCTTCTCGTCGGAGGAGACGACGCCGACCGCGTTGGCGCCGGCCGCCTTGCAGAGCTGCACGGCGAAGACGCCGAGGCCGCCGGCGGCGCCCCAGATCAGCACGTTGTGGCCCGGCTGCAGCCTGCACTGGTCGATCAACATCCGGTAGGCGGTGAAGTAGGTGAGGCCGTAGGCGGAGGACTCGGCCCAGGAGAGGTTCTGGGGGCGGGGGAGGAGCTGCTGGGCCTGGACCTTGGTGAACTGGGCGAAGGAGCCCCAGGTCGTCTCGTAGCCCCAGATCTTCTGGCTGGGGGCGGCCAGCGGGTCGAGCCCGTGCACCTCGACGTCCTCGTAGGAGGCCTGGTTGCAGTGGACCACGACCTCGTCGCCGGGCTTCCAGCGGGTGACGCCCTCGCCGACCTTCCAGACGATGCCGGAGGCGTCGGAGCCGCCGATGTGATGGCCGTACTCGGGGTGGTCGCCATAGGGGAAGACGGAGACCGGCTTGCCCAAGGCCGCCCAGACGTTGTTGAAGTTGACGCCCGCCGCCATCACTCGCACGATCACCTCGAAGGCGCCCGGCTCGGGCACCTCGATCTGCTCGAGCTGGAAGGCGTCGTTGGGCTCGCCCTCGCGCTCCTGGCGAATCACCCATGCCGCCATCGTCTCGGGCAGCGTTCCGGGCTCCACGTCCAACTTCGCGACTGCGCTCGTGTCGACGGCCAAACCGGGTCCTCCGTAGGGTCGGGTTCTGGGCGCCGAATCCTAGTCGAGCGCGGGGCTCTCGGCCTCGTCCAGCTCGGGCGCCGTGATCGCCCTGACGGTGATCTCGATCGGTTCGGGCGGCTCGATCTCCTTACCCGGAGCGACGCCGAGCTCCTCGACCTTGCGCAGTTGTGGCAGCAGCCGTCGCTCCATCGAGCCTACGGCGGAGTCGTAGGCCGTGGCGGCCGAGGTAAGGCCCCTGCCGACCTTGTCGAAGTCGGTGAGGAACTTGGTGAAGCGGGCATGCAGGGTGCCGGCCGCCTCGGCGATCTCGGCCGCCTCGGCGACCATCCGCTCCTGGCGCCAGCCGAGCTCCATCGTGCGCAGCAGCCCGATCAGCGAGGTTGGGCTGACCAGCAGCACGTTGCGCTCCAGGGCGTAGTCGAAAAGCTCGGGATCGGCGCCGAAGGCCGCGTGCAGGGCGGGCTCGTTGGGGATGAAGCAGATCACCAGGTCGGGCATCTCGCCGGTCTTGAACTGCCCCTGGTAGTCCTTCGAGCTGAGTGCCCGGACATGCTCGCGGGTCTGGCGGGCGTGGCGCTCGAGGTGGACGCGGCGTTCCGAATCGACCTCGGACTCCTGGGCATCAAGAAAGGCATCGAGCGGGACCTTCGAGTCGGCGACGAAGCTGCGGCCCTCTGGCAAGAGGAAGCGGGCGTCGGGGCGCAGCCGGCCATCTTCGGTCCGCAGCGTCTCCTGCAGCTCGAAGTCGACGTGCTCGGTCATGCCCGCGATCTCCACGCAGCGGCGCAGCTGCAGCTCGCCCCATTGGCCGCGGGTCTGCGGCTGGCGCAGCGCCTTCTTCAGGCCCGCCGTCTCGGAGTTGAGGTTGCCGATCGTCTGCCCCATCTGCTCGAGCAGAGTGCGGGTCTGCAGGTCCGTCTCACCGCGCCGCTGGACTTCTTTCTCGATCTTCTCCTGGCCCTTGGCGATCCTCTCCGCGAGCGCTTTGATCTCCGCCTGCCTTTTGTCCAGCGCCGCCTCGCTCGCCTGGGTGTCGATCTTGCGCGACTCCGCGTTCATCCGCTGCAGGTCGGCGACCGCCTTCGAGGTCGCCGCCTGGATCGCGGGCCCGAGGTCAGGCGCCTCCGGCGCTTCCTCCCGTGGACGTGAGAGCAGCGCGTAGAGCAGGCCGACGGCGAGCAGAACGACCGCGATTGCGAGCACGATGGTCACCCGACCGATGTTGACGGCCGGGTCAGACGGCGAGGTGGTGTCGCTTTTACGGAAGGAGTACGTCGTTCTGGGACGACGTGCGGAACGGGCCGATCACCAGCTTCGCCGACCTGGCGCTGGGCACGTCGGCGGCGCTGACCCGGTATACGCCGGTGGGCAGGATCGCCTGCATGGTGACGTTGTTGTTGGCGTAGAGCGGTTGGGAGGTGAGCTCCTTGCCGCCGCCCCGCACCTGCAGGTGGGAGTCGACCGCGGTCAGGTTGGCGGCGACGAAGACGACGTTGAGCGGTGCATCCGATCGGACCGCTGGCTGACCGGCGTGCTGGTTCTGCGGGATCTGTTGGGTCGGTTCGGGTCCGATCGCGATCCGCGGTGGTTGCACGTTCACGGCGCCGTCGCTGACCGTGACGCTGACGCGCGTCGGCGGTTGCGGACGCGGGTCGTTCACATGCGACTCGGCACCGCAGCCACTGCCGATCAGGGCGACGAGAGCCAGTGCGCAAGCAACCGCCGCCACCGACGCACGCCGCGCCGCGAGGACTCGCCTGCCGGTACCCGACCCCATCGCAGCGGAATCTAGCCGAACGGCAGGTCGACGACGCGAGCCGTAACGCCAGCTTCACCTACGGCCAGCTCGCTGCCCGGCTCGGCCTCGCGGCGGACGATCGCTAGGGCGATCGGGCCGCGGGCGGGGGAGATGGCGGCGCTGCCGATCCGGCCGACCTCCCTCTCGCCTGATCGCAGGCTGTCTTCGGGGGCCGCCGGTGCGCTCAGCTCGAGCCCGCGCAGGTGGCGGTTGGGGCGGCCCTTGTAGTGGAGACGGGCGACTGGCTCCTGACCTATGTAGCAGCCCTTGGTGAAGCTGACCGCGCGCTCCACGATGCCGGCCTCGGCGGGCATCGTCTCGGCGCTCATCTCGGCGCCGAAGCGCGGGGTGCCGGCCTCGATCCGCAGTACCTCCGCGGCCTCGCCGCCGACCTCGGCCGCGCCGACGGCGAGGAGCACCTCATGCAGCCCCGCGGCCTCGGCCGACCTGGCGATCAGGTCGATGCCGGCGTCCGTGCCGACGGCGAGACACTCGACACCGCCGACGGTTGCCCCTTCAGAGGCGAACTCCGGCAGCGCCGCCGTGCCCGCGATCTCGACGCTGCGCGGACCGATCAGCGAGAGGATGGCGCGCTCGGCACTGACGTCGGCCACGGTCACCTCGCGTCCGATCTTGTACATCTCGAGATGGCGCAGCGCTGCCGCCAGCGCCTCGGGCTCGGTGTCGATCCAGATCTCCTCGGGCGAAGTGCGCAGCACGCGCATGTCGGCCTGCATGTGCCCCTTGCGGTCGAGCAGCGCCGCGTATTGGCCCTCGCCGGAGGAGAGTGCCTCGACGTCGTTGGTCAGCTGGCCCTGCAGATAGTCGACCCCGTCCGCGCCGCTGACGATCAGCTTGCCCCGCTCGGAGCGGTCGAGGAGGCCGCACTCCTCGCGCAGCTGCCGGTACTGGGCGTCGAGCTCGACTGCGATCGCATCGCTCACCCTTCCAATTCTATGAGTCCCAGGCGTTCGTCTTTTAGATGTGTAAAAATCTTTTAGGCATGTCTAAACCTTCCGAGGCGATCGAGGACTACGCGAAGGCGATCTATGCGCTCTCCCAGGACCGGGTCGGGCCTGTGCTGAACGGCGAGGTGGCGGAGCGACTCGGCGTCGCGCCCGCCACCGCCACCTCGATGCTGAAGAAGCTCGACGGGCTCGGCCTGATCGAGTACATGCCCTACCGCGGGGCGACGCTGACCCCGGCGGGGGAGAAGGTCGCCCTCGAGGTGATCCGCCATCACCGACTGATCGAGGCCTACCTCTCCGAGGCGCTGGGCATGCCCGACGACAGGGTCCATGCCGAGGCGGAGGTGCTCGAGCACCACATCTCCGAGGAGCTCGAGGAGCTGATCGCCGCCAAGCTGGGCGAGCCGAGCCACGATCCCCATGGCACGCCGATACCGGGTCCCGATCTGAGCCTGCCGGTCGAGGAGGGCGGTCGGTGAAGCCACCCCCGCCCCCGGCCGGTGAGGCGACGGTCGAGGACGTCCTTCCCGGTGAGGCAGCGGTTGCCGCGGCGGCACGGCGTTCGCTGGACGGCCATAGTCGGGGCGCCCGCCGGGTCTGGCCCTTCCTCGGCCCGGCCTTCGTCGCCGCCGTCGCCTACATCGACCCCGGCAACTTCGCCACCAACATCGCCGGCGGGGCGAAGTTCGGCTACCTGCTGCTCTGGGTCGTGCTGGCGGCCAACCTGGTGGCGATGTTGGTTCAGACCCAGTCGGCGAAGCTCGGCATCGCCACCGGCCGCAACCTCGCCGAGCTCTGCCGTGAGACCTTTTCCCGTCGTGTCTCGATCGGTCTATGGCTGCAGGCCGAGCTGGTGGCGATGGCGACCGACATCGCCGAGGTGGTTGGCGCCGCGCTGGGCCTCAACCTGCTCTTCGGCATCCCGCTCTTTCCGGCCGGACTGATCGCTGGCGCCGGTGCCTTCGCCATCCTCGCCCTGCAGCAGATGGGCTTCCGCCGCCTGGAGGCGGGCATCACCGCGCTGGTCGGCGTCGTCGTCGCCTCCTTCGTGGTCGAGCTCTTCAACGCCAAGCCGGCTGCGGGCGAAGTCGCCAAGCACCTCGTGCTGCCGGGCTTCTCGGGGACCGAGAGCATCCTGCTCGCCACCGGGATCATCGGCGCGACGGTGATGCCGCACGTCGTCTACCTGCACTCGGCATTGACCCAGAAGCGAATCATCGGCCGCGACGAGGCGGAGAAAAAGCGCATCCTCGGCTTCGAGAAGGTCGACGTCGTCATCGCTCTCTCGCTTGCCGGCCTGGTCAATCTCTCGATGATGATCGTCGCCGCCGCGCTCTTCCACACCAGCGGCATGACCGGTGTCGACTCGATCGAAGGTGCCTTCGACGGGCTCGGGCAACTGGTCTCCGGCAACGCGGCGACGGTTTTCGGCATCGCCCTGCTCGCCTCCGGCTTCGCCTCCTCCTCGGTCGGGACGATGGCCGGGCAGGTGGTGATGCAGGGCTTCATCCGACGCAAGATCCCGCTCTTCCTGCGTCGGGCGATCACCCTGCTGCCGGCGCTGGTCGTGCTTGCCGTCGGCTTCAACCCGACCGATGCGTTGGTCGCCAGCCAGGTCGTGCTCTCCTTCGGCATCCCCTTCGCCCTGGTGCCGCTGCTGCTGATCGCCAGGCGTCGCGATGTCATGGGCGCGCTCGCCAACCCGGGCTGGTTGACGGCGCTGGCGGGCGTTCTCGCCGCCCTGATCATCGCCCTCAACGTCTTCCTGATCGCCGACCTGTTCTTCTAGCTAGGCGAGGAGCTTGTCGACGAGCTGCGGGAGCTCGCGGGCCATGCGGGAGCGGGGGACGGCGAGGTCGATGCCGGCGGCTTCCGCGGCTTGCCTGGTCTCGACGTTGACGTGGGAGTAGTAGCCGAGGACAGGAATGCTGAGCCCCACTAGGGCCTCTGGGTTCTCTGCATCGA
>JASLJO010000077.1 GCA_030152505.1 Solirubrobacterales bacterium
GTCACCACCGCCCGCGGCCCCGACCCGCAGACGACCACCGGCTTCCCCTTCAGCTCCGGCCGCCGCCGCAGCTCGACCGACGCGTAGAAGGCGTCCATGTCGAGATGCGCGATTGTGCGCCGATCGGCCACGAACCGATCGTAGGGCGGCGGTAGGATCGAACCGATGGCCGATGTGACCCACACGAAGATCGACGAGATGGATGCGATCGACGGCTTCTTCGAGGGGATCAAGTTCCACAAAGCCGCCACCGGCCTCGAGATCAGCTCGTTCGGCATGTCGATCACCGACCTGGCGCCCGGCGCCGAGGACTACCCCGAGCACGACCACTCGGCCGAGGGCATCGGCGCCCAGATGTTCGCCAAGCGCCCCCAGCAACTCGGCCAAGAGGAGGTCTACGTCGCCCTCAGCGGATCCGGCACCCTGGAAGCCGATGGGGAGCGCTATCCGATCGACGCCGACCACCTCGCCCGCGTCGGCCCCGACGTCAAGCGCAAGGTCACTCCCGGCCCCGACGGCATCCGTCTCCTCGTCATCGGTGCCACCCCCGGCAAGCCCTACGAGACCGGCGGCGCACTCTAGTTCCAAACCGCCAATTCCGCTCGGGAGCGGGGCAAAATTCAGACTGATGATGCCTCAATCGATAGTCGATGCGCTGTCTCAGGCATCGTCCGCTCACGGGGTCGGTGGGCGGGTGGGCGCCGTGGGCATCACCGGCGCCACCTCGACGCTCCCCAAGCCGATGGACTGGATCGGCAGGTCGATCATCGACCACAAGGCTGTTCCTGTCGTGTCCGCGGTGGACGTATCGAGGCCTTTTTCAGTGATGGGCATCGGTGCCGTCCCTGCGAACCCGATTGCGTCTTGGAGGTCCGAGCCCACGAAGGCGTTCGCCACAACGGCGTTGCCGAAGATCAACACCGTGGGCATCACCGGCGCCACCTCGACGCTCCCCAAGCCGATGGACTGGATCGGCAGGTCGATCATCGACCACAAGGCTGTTCCTGTCGTGTCCACGCCGATCGTTGCCCGCGACATGCCCGGGCTAAGCGCCTCTCCGCCGGCCGGCGCCGTCTGGCGTTTCGCGGAGCAGCTTGGAAACTGGGCAGAGAATTTAGGCGACCCCGACACTCGCGCTGTCCTCTTGAACCTCGGGGGCATCCTGATCGGCCTGGCGGGAACGGCGGTTGCCTGGAGCGAAGGAGGCGGAGGGCCACTCGTCGTCGCCGCGCTCTGGACGGCGTTCTACGTCATGGCGATGGCCAATGCCGTCATCGACAAGCTCCGGGGTTGATTCCGGCCCAGTGGGCGCAGCAAGGTGACCGCGCCTAGACTGGGTCACCGATGGCGTCTCCTGAGGCAAAGAACCTGGAGGCGATCTCCAAGGCGATCGACCAGCACAATCGGAACTGCCCGTTCCCGGCGGCCGAGGTGCGGATGAATCCCTTCGAGGTCGAACGACTCGGCTGGGAGGAGATCCGCGGCCTGCCGGTCGTCCCCGACTCGGCCATCGGCACCGGCCGCTTCCGCATCGTCTGCTCACAGGAGCTCGACGACGCCAACCTCGAGGAGACCGAGGCGATCGGACGGGAGCTCGAACCGGTCGCTCCCGCTGACAGCTAGCCCCCGAGGGGCCACGTGCTCAGATCGAGAAGAAGTCGAGGCCGCTTTCGCTGAGCAGGCGCTGGGCTTCGATGTTCAGCTGAGTCAGTTCGCCGGTCCAGATCAGGATTCCCATCGCTATGAGGATCACGCCGCCGGTGGCGACTATCGCCTGATAGTGGCGCTTGACGACGGCGAAGGCGGTCGTCATCCGAGAGAAGGCAATTGCGGTGAGGAGAAAGGGGATCGCCAGGCCTGCCGAGTAGACCGCCAGGAGGAGAGCGCCGTGGGCAGCCGAGCCGGAGAGCGAGGCGGCAGAGAGAATCGCGGCAAGGGTAGGACCGATGCATGGGGTCCAGGCGATCGCGAAGGCGGCACCGGCGACAATCGGGCCGCCCTTGCCTGCGCGCTCGAGCAGCCCGTCGACGTGCCACTCGCGGTTGAGACGGGCGACGGCAAAGGAGGCAACAAAAAGCACGCCCATGGCGATTATCAGCGCCGCCGAGACCTTGGTCAGCAGCTGCTTGTGATCCCCAAGAGCGGCACCGACCGCGGTTGCGGACAGTCCAAGCAGGATGAAGATCACCGAGAAGCTGGCGACGAAGAGCAGGCTGGGGCCGAGCACGCGGCGCCAGCCGGCGCTGTCGAGCTCAGCGGGGGAGACGCCGCTGACCGCCGACAGATAGCCAGGCACCAGCGGCAGCACGCAGGGGGAGAGGAAGGAGACGACGCCCGCGGCGAGGGCGGCGAAGACGCCGATTCCCGCCGCCGGATCGGTGCTCAGGTCGGCGACGATCACGGCCTACCAGGGTACTTGGACGAGCATCCAGCGACGCGCTTAGACTCGCCGCAAGCTGGCCGCCCGCTCCAGATCGCCGCTGTTCAATGCCGCCGGAGCGGCGCGCGCCCTGCGCGCCTCGCCGCTGCTCGCGTTCGGTCCGAGCACGGCGGGACCGGCGCTGCGCCGTGGAGCTCTGGTTTCGATCCCGGTCGGCGCGGCGCTCTTGTTCGAGCTGGGGACCGACGCCCCGAGCAAGGGTGCTATCGCCACCGGCGCGCTCTTCGTCGGCTTCCCGGGGCTCGATGCACCGGCGCGCGCCCGAGCGGCCTGGCAGGCCGCCGTCACGCCGTTCGTCGCTCTTGCGGCAGCGCTCGGCGTCCTCACCGGCCCCTCGGCGCCGCTCGCGGTTGCAGCGATGGCCCTCATCGGCGCAGCGGCCGGCTACTGCTTCGCCGTCTCGCTGCGGTTCTCGATCGCCGGCCTTTCGGTGGCACTGGCCCTGCTCGTCTCTCAGGGTCTGGGGATACCGGTGTCCAATACGCCGGAGGCGTTGCTCTTCACCGCCCTCGGTGGGCTTCTCCAGGCCGCCTTCTCACTCTTCGTGTTTGCCGCGGGGGACCGCGAAGAGGAGGGAGGGGCCTCCGGCTGGCACACCCCGGAGGCACTGCGAGCCCTCTCCACCAACCTGACCCTGCGCTCGACCAGCGCGCGGCACGCGCTGCGCTTCGGCTGCGCCCTCGCAGCCGGCGTCGCCACCTACTGGCTGCTCGGAATGCACGAGCACGGCTTCTGGGTCCCGCTCACCATCCTCTTTGTCTTGAGGCCCGAAGAGGGGGAGACGTTCCACCGGCTGATCCTGCGCGCAGTGGGCACCGCGGTCGGGCTCCTCATCGCCACGGCCCTGTCCTTCTGGCTAAAGGACGACGGCGTGGCCCTCGCCATCGCCCTGACGATCGCCACCGCCTTCGCCTATGGCCTGCTCACGGTCCAGTACGCGCTCTTCACCGCGGCGATCACGACCTACGCGGTCCTACTTGCCGACACGCTGGGCGAGCCGGCCCTGCACGCAGCGGGACAGCGAGCGATTGCCACCGCGATCGGCATCGCCATTGCCGGAGCGGCCTTCCTGCTCTGGCCCAATCCTGGAGAAAGGGGGGAGGCGGTGGCGCCGCCGGACCCCGCACGGTAGATTTCCTGGCCAGCCAGCCAAACGCCGCACGGAGGCGGCGCGAACACAGGAGAGACTTTGAGCAACCGTACGTTCGTCATCGGGGTCGGCATGACCAAGTTCGAGAAGCCGGGAACGAAGGAGGGGGACTACCCCGACTGGGCCAAGGAGGCAGGGCAGAAAGCGCTTGCCGACGCCGGCATCCCTTACAAGGACGTCGAGCAGGCCTACGCCGGTTACTGCTACGGCGACTCCACCTACGGCCAGCGGGCGCTCTACCAGCTCGGCCTCACCGGCATCCCGGTGGTCAACGTCAACAACAACTGCTCGACCGGCTCCTCGGCGCTGTTCCTGGCGCGACAGGCGGTCAAGGGCGGCCTGGTCGAGTGCGCGATGGCGATCGGCTTCGAGAAGATGGAGAAGGGCTCACTCGGCGTCAAGTACACCGACCGCACCAACGCGCTCGACAAGCACGCGATGCGGATGTTCGAGATCCGCGACCCCGAGCAATCGCCGCCGGCGCCACAGATGTTCGGCAACGCCGGCCGCGACCACATGGAGAAGTACGGCTCCAACCCCGACCACTACGCCTGGATCGGCTGGAAGAACCACAAGCATTCGGTCAACAACCCCTACGCCCAGTTCCAGGACGAGTACACGATCGAGGACATCAAGGCGGCGAAGATGATCCACGACCCACTGACCAAGCTGCAGTGCTCGCCGACCTCCGACGGCTCGGCCTGCGCGATCGTCGCCTCCGAGCGCTACGTCGAAGAGCACGACCTCGGCGGGCAGGCGATCGAGATCGCCGGCCAGGCGATGATCACCGACCTCAGCTCGACCTTCGCCGAGGACACCGACTGCATGAAGATCGTCGGCTCGGACATGTCGAAGACCGCGGCGGAGAAGGCCTACGCCGAGGCCGGCGTGAGCCCGGACGAGGTCGACGTCTGTGAGCTGCACGACTGCTTCAGCGCCAACGAGCTGATCACTTATGAAGCACTGGGATTCGCCGAGGAGGGGGAGGGGCACAGGCTGGTCGAGGAAGAGGCGACCACCTACGGCGGCAAGGTCGTCGTCAATCCCTCCGGCGGTCTGATCTCCAAGGGGCACCCACTGGGCGCGACCGGCCTGGCGCAGTGCTCGGAGCTGACCTGGCAGTTGCGCGGCGAAGCCGACAAGCGACAGGTCGAGGGCGCGAAGACCGCCCTGCAGCACAACATTGGCCTCGGCGGCGCCGCCGTGGTCACCGTCTACAAGCCGGCGGCCTAGGGGTCGCCGGGCGAGGAGGAGACATGGCGAAGAAGGAGCGACGTTCACTCAGCGGCAAGGTCGTGGCGATCACCGGTGGCGCCCGCGGGATCGGCAAGGCGACGGCGACGGCGCTGGTCCGCAAGGGCTGCCGGGTCGCCATCGGCGATCTCGACCTGGCGCTGGCCGAGCAGACCGCGGCGGAGCTGGGCGGCGGCACGGTCGCCCTGGCGCTCGACGTCACCGACCGTGCTTCCTTCGCCGCCTTCCTCGACGAGGCCGAGCGCCAGCTCGGCCCGCTCGACGTCGTCGTCAACAACGCCGGGATCATGCCGGTGACGCCGTTCGCCGAGGAGTCGGTCGACTCGATCCGCCGCCAGCTCGACATCAACGTCTACGGCGTGATCACCGGCATGCAGCTGGCGATCGAGCGGATGCGCCCACGTAACTCGGGCCACATCGTCAACCTCGCCTCGCAGGCCGGCAAAGGCGGCTTCCCGGGCATCGCCACCTACTCGGGGACCAAGCACGCCGTGGTCGGGCTCAGCGAGGCGGTGCGCCAGGAGCTGCGGGAGACCGGCATCGAGATCTCCTGCGTGATGCCAACCGTGGTCAACACCGAGCTCACCTCGGGGGTCGGCCAGAAGATGATCAAAGCCGTCGAGGCCTCCGACGTCGCCGACGAGATCGTCGACGCACTCGAAGTGCCGCGCTTCGACGTCTGGGTGCCGCGCGAGAACGGAGTCCTCTTCAAGATCGTCGCCCTGCTGCCACGCCCCTGGCGCGAGGCGCTCGGCCGCTTCATGAAGGTCGACAAGCTGATGACCGAGGTCGACCACGGCGCCCGCGCCGCCTACGAGGAGCGCGCCGCCCACAGCGAGCCGGGCCTCGAGACCGGGGCAGAGCCGCCAGCGCCGGCCACCCAGCGCGACGCCGCCTGAGCGCGAAATGGAAGCTTTTGGGGGTCCATGGGCCCCCAAATGCTTCAATGAAGGCGATGGGCCGGATCTACGACGCGACCTGGGGGCGACTGTTCGCGGCGATGTATGACCGCGGCCTGCAGGGGGCCGAGGACGCAGGGTTGCGCGAGATGCGGCAGGAGACGTTGGCGGCGGCACAGGGCCGTACGATCGACCTCGGGGCCGGCACTGGGGCGAACCTCGATCTCTATCCGCAGGCCGTTACCGAGCTGGTCCTGGCCGAGCCCGATCCACACATGGCGAAGCAGCTGCGACCAAAACTGGCCAAGGCCAGCCGTTCGGCGGAGGTGGTCGAAGCGCCCGCGGAACGGCTGCCCCTCGAGGACTCGAGTTTCGACACCGCGGTCTTCACCCTCGTCCTCTGCACGGTGCCAGACCCGAAAGCGGCGTTGGCAGAGGTCGCGCGCATCCTCAAACCGGGCGGCAGGCTGCTCTTTGTCGAGCATGTCCGCGCCGAGGATCCAGGCCTGGCCCACTGGCAGGATCGCCTCGAAAAGCCCTGGCGCTTCCTCGCCGATGGCTGCCACTGCAACCGCGACACCGTCGCCACCATCGAAGCCTCGCCGCTGACGCTGGAGGGGGTCGAGCACGATCGCCTGGCAAAGGTCCCGCCGCTTGTCAGGCCCCTTGTGCGCGGCAGCGCCGCCCTGCCGCTCTAGCGGCGCAACAGCGGCCTGGCCGACAAGCCGCTCAGCAGATGCCCCATTTCATAAACAGGGGTAGGTGGAAGAAAGTCGAGCCTTCGATCGAGAAGGTGGACCCTTCCATTTCCGTCGGGGTTTTCAGTTTTCCTCCGGTGGTGTTCACTTCACCGATATATCCGATAAAGAGGAAGTCGACTTCCAGGGCGTTGCCACAGGAGATGCTCGGTTCGACGATGAAGTCACCCTCAACCGCGCGTGCATCCGCTTCACCTCCGCAGGTGGCCGAGAAGTGGATGAGTTCTTCCCCCG